>JAESQE010000239.1 GCA_016765335.1 Planctomycetaceae bacterium | reverse complement strand
TCTGCATCAACGACTTCAAACAGTAGCGATGAAGATACCAAGACTCGAATCCAAGCAGATGAAGTGAAAATACCATTTTACAAGAAATACAACCCGATACGTAAAACACAGAAGCTGCTGACTCCCAAGCCGAATGGCGAACTCGTTTTCCCGGATGCACCACCCGAGCAGTAAACTTAACTTTTGAATTGCCGACACGGCCTCAATTCATTGCGGTTGATCCTCATACTTTTGTCACTTCTTTTGTCATTGTCTCATTATGCTGAAATCCCTGGAACTCCTCGGTTTCAAGAGTTTTGCGGACCGAACGATGTTCGAGTTCGCATCGGGGACTACTTGCGTGGTGGGGCCAAATGGATCAGGAAAAAGTAACGTCGTTGATGCGATGAAATGGCTTCTGGGAGATCAAAGCCCCAAAAGTCTTCGTGGCAAACAGATGTCCGATGTAATCTTCAGCGGATCACGGTCTCGCAAACCGAGCGGCTTTGCTGAAGCAACACTCACGTTCGGAAACTCATCGCGGTTTCTTGATTATGAAGCGGACGAAGTTTGCATCACGCGACGGCTCTATCGGGGAGGCGACTCCGAATATTTGATCAATGGCGAAACGTCTCGCTTGAAAGATATCCGTGAACTTTTCATGGGCACCGGAGCAGGAGCATCTGCTTACTCAATTATCGAACAGGGACGAGTCGGACAAGTCCTGCAAGGCAACCCATCGACTCGGCGCGTTCTGTTTGATGAAGCCGCTGGGATCAGCCGATTCCTGTTACGCCGCACAGATGCGGAAAGAAAACTGGATCGTGTTTCCCAGAACTTGCTACGACTCACCGATATCGTAGACGAAGTCGAAACGCAACTGCACGGTCGTAGAAACCAAGCGGGCAAAGCTGCAAAGTTNCGCGATTTGGCTCGTGTGTACGATGCATTGTGGCTGGGACTGGCTGCTGACGATTCTCGTGAGTTGCATGGCTCGCTTATCAACACACACAGCCAGNCAGATAAACAAACCGAACTGATCGAACAGATAAAATCTGAACAGAAAGAATTTGAAACTCAACGGGAACAATTGCGTGAAGAATTCACACAAGTTGATGAAAAGCTCCAAAAGAACGAAAGCAGCTTATCGAGATTGATGCAACAGCGTTCGAGTCTGCAAACATCGTTGCATCATCAACGCGAGCGGATTGCTGAAATCGAAAACGAATTCGAAGTTCTACACAAGCAACGCCAGGAATTAAAAGGCCGAGTGCATGAAATTCAGCAAGAAATCACTGCTGAGCAACAGAAATACACTCAAGCAAAACTAGCCGTTGAGCAAAAACAGCAAGAGCATCAACTCGATGAATCACAGCTACTGGAAATCAGCCAGAGCATTGAGCAGCNAAGGCAATTGCGAAACGACTTAACCGGGCAACTTCAAGAACAAAACCGACTGCAAGCCGCCTCCGAAAATCATCTTGTTCATTTGAAGCAGAGACAAGAAACTGTCTTGACAGCTTTTGAACGCGTACAGATGGAAATCGAACAGGCTCAAGAAGCGATTCAGCAGGCAGGGCACGAAGCCATCGCTGTGCAAAGAGTTTACGATCAAGCGGTTTCCAAAAACGACGAACATAAACAGCAAATCGATCAGATCGAAGCCCGTCGAGAAACACTGCATCAGGAACTCAGCGGAATTCATGCACGTATCCGTGCAGATCGCGAACAACGCAGTGCCTGGGAAGCTCGCCTCGGTTTGCTCGAAGATATGGAAAAGCGTCAACTGGGGTTGAGTCTGGGCGTTCAGGAAATTCTGAAACGTGCTCGCAAAAGCCCATTGCCTCCGTGGAAGCATGTTCTTGGCATTTTGGCTGACTTCATTGAATGCGATTTAGAACATGCTCCGCTGATCGAGATTGCATTCGCCGGTGGCTCGGAAATGATTGTTGTTGATCAGCTTCAGCCGATTTTAGACTATCTTGATCGTGGAGAAACACTGTTCGAGGGACGCATCGGTTTCCTGGAATTGCCCAAAGGCAAGGCAGCCATGAAGCAACAAACAACCGATGCGAAAACGAAGAAATTTCTGCAAACGCTTCAGGAATCCGAGGGCGTTGTTTCACGAGCGGATAAATTTATACAATGTGATACAGCTTATCGCCCCTTGGTCGAGCGACTATTAGGCCATACCTGGGTCGTTGATTCATTAAGCAACGCCAGGCGACTTTGGCTGGCGTCGCCAATTCCACTTCAGTTTTTAACGCTGCAAGGAGATATGCTTGATCGAGATGGGATCATCCAAACAGGCACGATGCAAATGGAATCTTCTGTTGTTTCCCGCAGAAGTGAAATCCGTCAATTAAAAAACGAAGTCAAGCAGTTAGATCGTCATCTGAATCGATTAACAGACAAGACCGACGAATTTAACGGGCTGTTGACTCAACTCGATATGGAAATGAAAACCGCAAAGAAATGGATGGAACAACAATCGGTCGAACTAGCTGATCTTGGCCAGAAGTTGACACTCGCCAGAACAAAGCAAAGTCAAACAATCGAGGAAAAAGGACGCTTGGAGCAGGATCTGATTTCGTTGCACCAACAGCAGGACCAGGCAAACCGGGAAACCGAGCAAGAACATCGCAAGATCGACCAGTACCAGTCAACACTCGAATCGATCCGCGAACAATCAACGGCTGTTGAAGAAGAAATCAAATCTCATCAAAAACAAAAACAAGAACTCATCCATCATCAAAGCCAGTATCAATTAGGACTGGCAAAGGTTGATGAACAATTAACAGCCATTCAAAATGTTCTCAAAAGGTTGCAAAATGATTCACGCTTAAGAGAAAATCAATACCAGGAAGCAGAATCTCGACTTAACCAGGCTGTCATCAAGCGAAGTCAGATGGAATTGCAGATACTCAATGCGCAATCTCAATTGGCTGAACTTTATCTGATTGGCGAACAGCTTCAAGTCGAAGTTCGTCTCGCACGTCAATCGCGAGGCGAAACGCAAATTACCAGAGACAAAATTACCGAGCAACTTCGCACAATTACAGATTCAAGAAGATCGCACGAACTGAATTTGCAGGACTTACGAATTGAGCAGAAAGATCTGGAAAACGAACTGGAATCCCTGGCAGAAAAGATTTCGGAAGACTACCAACTTTCGCTGATGGAGTTACAGGAAAATCAGGTTTCTGTTTTTACTGCGTATCATGCGATGCGATCAGGCGAAGAAATCCCAGAACTCGATTTCCTCCAGAATTCCAGCGTACAAGACATCGATGAAGACGAACTGGACGAGGAATCAGAGGAGACCAAACAAGAGTACGAAGAACAAACTGATGACGAAGATGCTGAAGATTCGCAAGAGTACGAGTTAGAGGATCAAGAAGTAGAAATCCAAGATCCTTTGTTGCTGCTTGATGCAGAGGCGATCAAACAAAGCCCGTGGCCTTGGGAGAATTCAGAGATTCCGTTTGAAGACGCTCGCGCTGAAGTCGAACAAGAGGTGCAACGCTTACGCAAGAAAATCAAAAAGCTGGGGGCAGTGGACCCCGATTCTCTGCAAGGCCTTGACGAGCTGGAATTTCGCTACAAGCATTTGAATACACAGCTTCAAGATTTAAAACACGCACAAGCAACTTTGGAAGACATCATCCGTAAAATCAATACGGAATCGCGACGCATTTTCGTTGAAAGTTTTAATGCAATTCGTGGTCATTTCCAAGAGCTGTACCGTCAACTTTTTGGCGGAGGCGAGGGCGATGTGATCATGGAAGACGAAGGCGACCCACTCGAATGTGGCATCGAAATTGTGGCCCGTCCGCCCGGCAAAGAACTTCGTAGTATTTCGTTGCTTTCCGGTGGTGAAAAAACGATGACAGCTGTTGCACTTCTGCTGGCAATCTTCAAAAGTCGTCCCAGCCCGTTCTGTATTCTTNACGAAGTCGATGCAGCACTCGACGAAGCAAACATCGGCCGATTTTCCAGCGTGCTTACTTTGTTCCAGGATCAAACACAATTCATCATCATCACGCACCGCAAACGCACAATGACCGCAGCGGATCGAATCTTCGGCATCACCATGGAAGAAGCCGGCGTCTCAAAACGCTTGACCGTGCAAGTGGATGACGTAGCAGAAAACGGCGAATTCAAATCCCCCGGCAACTCCGCCGCCGCTTGATGGGTGTGATAAAGAAAAGGGCATTTTTCCAGCGAAGGTTTTCGACGAAACGAACTGCTTCCCGCAGAAGCCCGCACTCGCATTCCATCCTGAGCCACTCGGTTCAGTTGAATCAACCCCTGATGCAATAACGTTCTGACACTTTGCCTGAGAAGATCATCCAGAGTTTCCACGTGGTAGACTCGAAAATCAGCCAGCGTGTGATAGTTGACTTTCACATCACCACACAGCCAGAGGTAAGCGAATGGCTCTTTGCAAAGCCGATCCAACCGACGAGCCGAACCAACGCCATCGATGGTCGCGTACAACCACAAGGCCAGCAGGATTTTGGGATCAATAGGATCACGCCCCACAAGCCCTTCGACATAAGCCCAGATCAACCGGGCGGTATGATTTTCATCGATAACTGATCCAAAAGCCAAAGGCTGCCACTGAATCTGCTACCGCTGATCCCGCGCTGCCGGCTTGTCAGCTTTTAGCTCACGATTATTTTTGACTGCATTCGTAAAATCATAACGAGATACGAAACCCCAGTAAATTGAAAAATTCACAACCTGGCAGCGGCCCCTACGGCATCTCGTAACAATGCAGGTTTACCCGGGCGATGACTGGCCCGATGCGTCTGTGATTATTCTACGTCTTCTTCGCTTCTGTGCCGGGGGCGGAAGTAGAATTTCATCGGGACTTCGTTGAACGGAAGTTCTTCACGCAAGTAGCCGGTGAAGTATCGTTTCCAGTTGGAGGCAAACAGAATCGGTTGATTGCATTTGACAACTATCGTTGGCGGTTCGGTACCGACTTGTGTTGCGTAGTAAATTTTAGGCCGCTTGTTGCGAGACATCACAGGTGGATTTCGCTCGACAGCCTTCTCGACGACCCGGTTGAGGAACCCTGTTGAAACACGTGTGCGAGATTGCTTGAAAATTGTTTGTGCTAAGTTAATTAACTGCCGAATGTTTTTGCTTTCCAATGCCGTGATGAATGCAATCGGCACGTGTCTCATCGAAGCAAATGTTTTGATGAGATACTCGGCCCAACGTTCGGATGTCATTTC
>JAESQE010000238.1 GCA_016765335.1 Planctomycetaceae bacterium | reverse complement strand
GTAGCCGGTATCAAACAGGAGAGATTTGAATAAACCACGGAGACGCAGAGGCCACAGAGAAAAACCCAAGACCGTCTATCTCTTGAGTTAAATTGATAGTTTTACGGCTACTTTTTCAACTCGGTTTTCTCTGCGTCTCTGTGGTAAAATAAAATCTATCCGTTTTAATTTGTTCCCAATCGCGACATCAAAAGTCTCTACTCAAATGACTGACTTTTAACCCTAATTGGACTACTACAGCGAATCTTTGCTTGATCCGATTCTTATGACTTCGTTCTCAGACTGGGGTTTGTTACACTCATCACCTAAGTACGTTACACGCGAAATCGCTGAGGATTAGTCGCATACCTAATCTTTTCATTATCCCTTAAGGATGATTAATGGCTTCCCTGCAGGACACCGTTCCTCCCAGCAATATTGAAGCCGAGAACAGTGTTCTTGGCTGCATCATGCTTGTCAATGACACAATTGACCAAGTGATGAGCATCCTCATTGCAGACCAGTTCTACGATGATCGCAACCGTAGAATATTCGGCGCGATCATGGAGATGTTCGAACGAGGTGATCGCGGAATTGACGCTGTCACACTGGCCAACGAACTCGAAAAACGTGGGCAACTCGAAGATGCTGGCGGTGTTTCTAAACTGCTGGAAATCATGGAAACGGTTCCTCATGCTGCTCATGCAGAATACTATGCGGGCATCGTGCGAGAAAAATGGCTGCAAAGGCAATTAATCTATACCTGCACTGAAATCCTCAAAGAGGCTCACCACTCCAGAGACGATATTGAAGATGTACTTTCCCGCGCAGAACAGCAAATATTTAAACTGGCGGAACAACAGGAATCTCTCAGCAAAATTGACATCCGTTCCATCCTGCTTGATACTTGGGACAAAATCAATAGTCGTCAAGATCAGGAAGGAACAGTCAGTGGTGTCCCCTCTGGCTTCGCAGGTCTAGACGAATTAATGAGTGGTTTTCAAGACTCCGAATTAATTATCCTTGCGGCTCGTCCCAGTATGGGAAAAACAGCATTTGTCTGTAACACAACATTGGCCATGGCTGGTGTGAGTAATACAGCGGTACTACTCTTTAGCCTGGAACAATCAAAAGCAGAACTTGCTGAACGACTTCTGTGTATTCACTCCAAGGTTGATGGGCATAAAGTTCGCCAAGGTGACCTGGAACCGATGGATCATCAGGCGCTACTGGAAGGTTCCAGTGAAATGAGTTCTTTTCCAATCTTCGTCGATGACCAACCGGGTCGAACCATGTCGCAAATGGCAGCCCTGTCCAGAAGAATGAAACGTCAACATGACATTGGCGTGGTCATTATTGATTACCTGCAATTGATTGAATCTGAAGATAAGAATCAACCTCGTGAACAGCAAATTTCATCGATCACCAGGCGATTAAAATTCCTGGCTAAAGATTTAGACATCCCTGTGATCGCCTTGGCACAGCTCAACCGAGGCGTGGAACAACGCGAAGACAAACGCCCTCGTTTGGCAGACCTGCGAGAATCTGGGGCCATCGAACAGGATGCAGACGTTGTGATGTTTCTGCATCGTCCGGAAGCGTATGATCCTGAAGATCGTCCTGGAGAAGCATTTGTCATCGTAGCTAAAAACCGCTCTGGGCCTGTGGGTGAGGCACACCTGACTTGGATCAAACAACAACTTCGCTTTGTCGACTACAGCCCGATCAATGAACCGGAAGGCGGCTGGGTCGGAGAAGAATTTTAGATAATAAATTCTGCATTATCTATTATCAGCAAGCTGGATTAATCCCAGTTGGTTACTGTTAACCGACAAGTTCATGTACAATGATTTCAAGAACCTCATCGACCTTATCTGACTTTTGTTTGCGAAAGATCTATCATGCATTGCAGCTCAACCCCAAAGATGAATCCTACTGAGAATTGTTCGTTAAACCGCATCGGTAAAAAGCAAAGCCTGTTTGCTCCTCTGGGCAGCCTAATGGTGCTCATAATGGTGCTCATCGCATTGCCAGCGGAATCTGCATTGGCAGAGATTAACGCGAAAGTTGTCTATGAAGGAACCAAGGGGCCGGGAGTTGGAAAACATCTCGTTTTTTTGGCTGGCGACCACGAATATCGATCTGAAGAATCACTGCCAGCGATGGCTCGAATTCTTGCCAAGTATCATGGTTTCAAATGCACGGTTCTTTTTTCGGTGAATCCCAAAACCGGAGAAATTGAGCCTGGCAGCAGCTTTATGCCCGGCTTGGAAGCATTGGACTCAGCTGACTTGATGGTCATTTTCCTGCGGTTTCAGAATTTTCCACAAGAGCAAATGCAACACATTGATCAGTACATTAAGCGAGGCGGACCGATTGTCGGAATGCGAACATCGACCCATGCATTCAATATGCCTGAGACGGCCAAGTATTCTCAGTTTTCTTACCAAAGCAAAACGAAAAATTGGGAAGGGGGATTTGGTCGTCAAATNCTAGGGGAAACCTGGGCAGGTCATTACGGTCANAATCATGTCATGAGTACCCGTTTGGATATTTCGCCTGATGCGAANTNACATCCNATTCTCATTGGGGTCAAAAACCCGTGGGTTCAAGCTGGGGGATATTGGACCGAACCAGTACCAGACATCAATGTGCTTGCTTACGCACAACCGCTACAGGGCATGACAGCTGATTCGCCACCAGCAGCAGGAAAAAAACCTTGCCCAGGAGNTTGGACCAGAACTTACACAGCGTCTTCCGGAAAAACGAGCCGTGTTTTCACTACAACATATGGTGCATCCGAAGACATCTTAGACCCAGGCTTCAGACGACTGATAATTAATGCTTGCTTCTGGGCAGCAGGACTTGAATCAAAAATCGAGGCCAAATCGAACATCGATTTTGTCGGCCCCTACCATCCTGTCACCTATCGCTTTGGAGGATACCGCAAGCACGTTAAACCTTCAGATCTGGCAGGCTGGGACACACCGATTATGTCACCAGAAAAGACAACTGCTAAACTGAAATAATTGCGATTTCGACGAGTTATCTATTATTTGCACAGTCAGTAATGTTTCTGACCCATTTTTCTGAAAACCGTTTTATGACTACTGATCGATTTTGCAGTCTCGATGATCAACATGCCGTTGTGACTGGGGCGTCTTCTGGAATTGGGCAGAGAATAGCGATTGAACTTGCTCGTGCAGGAGCCAAGCTCACGGTAACGTATCGTGAGAACAAAGGCGGAGCAGAAGAAACGGCCCAATCTGTTGAGCAATTCGGTCAAAAGGCGACAATCAAGCAACTCGATTTATCGAACAGCACAGACATCAAGTCGGCGGTCGATTCCTTATTTGATTCCGATGCCCCACCAAATATCTGGGTGAATAATGCAGGAGCAGACTTGCTCACAGGAAACGCTAAGCACTTTAGCTATGCAGAAAAATTGCGGTTGCTGTTGGATGTCGATGTGCAGGGCACGGTACTGATCTCCAAAAGAGTGGGCGACTGGCTTGTGACAAAAGGGCAGGGGCAGGGCGTCATCATTAATACCGGTTGGGATCAGGCAGAGCGGGGCATGGAAGGTGATAGTGGCGAACTGTTTGCAACTGCTAAGAATGCAATTATGGGTTTCAGTCGTTCACTCGCTCTTTCACTTGCCCCCAATGTTCGGGTCAACTGTATCGCTCCTGGCTGGATTCGTACAGCTTGGGGAGACGGCGCGACGTCGCAGTGGCAGGAAAGAGTTCTCAACGAAACCCCACNCAAAAGGTGGGGGACTCCGGAAGACATTGCAAATGTGGTTCGCTATTTGTGCTCTGAAGAAGCAAGCTATATCACCGGACAGATTTATTATGTCAATGGTGGTGCAGAACGCTAAGCGGTCGATCCTGAAAAACTATTTTGGATCTAGTGACCTGCCCCTAATTTTTGTACCAAGTGTTATGAGGGTTTGGATTGGGTAAGTTGGGTTTGGTTTTTCGTTACTTTTTCTCAATCATTGCTTCTTCTTTTCTTTGTGTCTTAATGCCTTGGTAGCAAAAGATAAAGTTGAACCACTAAGACTCAAAGATACGAAGAAAATCAGCGAATGATCCGTTTGATTCCATTTTTAATTAATGGTGTATTGAAATTAATGAGAAAACCAAGTCGTTTTTTCGAGAGTTTCAAGTATGTTAATAGTTGAGCTTCGTGTATTGGGATGATC
>JAESQE010000237.1 GCA_016765335.1 Planctomycetaceae bacterium | reverse complement strand
GCGACCGTCGGGTTGCTCGACTTCAATTTGCACATTTTCTGCTAAAAATGGTTCGAATTCTGCATCAAGCAATCGTGCCCGCACTTTCATGGTTTCGCCCAGGGAAAGTGTTCGCTGATCGACCAGCAACGTGCCTCGTATATTGCCTCGCCTCATGCGGCTCTGTGCAGATTCACGACTAATGCGGGTCCAGAATCGCTCGAAGTATTCGGGGTCTTCTGCGCGGAGCCGATAAAATTCAGACGAACCGATATAAAAAGTACGCCCCTGTCATAAAACTGACTTGCCAGAAGAATAGGGGGTTCCGATTCTGTTAGCCCGCCTGCTCCCCCGGCGTATGCGTAAACGCTGGCACCAGTTTTCGGACCTGTTGTAGGATAAAATCGATAGAAACCCGCGAACTCTTTCCAGAATTTATTGCTCGTGTCGATATCATCTGTAACCTGAAGTAGCGGTGCAGCGATGCCTTCGGGGGTCGGTTCGATGCTGCGAGCCTGGGTTGAGGCACTTGCCATGTCGATGCCCGGTAAAATCGTATCCAGAAATACCGGATGCAGATACAGGATTTTAGGAAGTGTTTGCTGAGCGTTTGCCAACAACGGCGTGTTGATGTCCCCGGCTACAAAAATTGCCCCTCCACCTTCCTCGCTGACCCATTGCTCAAATAGATTGCGAGATTCTTCGGGGACAGCGTGCCAATCGGGGTCAAAGCAAATTACGACATCGTATTTATATAATTCTGCTTTCTGTTTCGGAAATTCAAAAAAGATGTTCTCGACATCTTGTGAAATCCCCACCGTACCTGTTTGCAGGACGGCATCGATTGAAAATCCTGGATGTCGATTCAGTGCACCGCACAAAAAGCGGTAATCCCAAGATGGTCCACCCGCAAACACAAGCACTTTGACCGGTCGCTTGAATGCATTGATTGAAACCATCCGCTCGTTATCGTCGGATTTTACTTCCTTGGTTTGCGTGGAAGTCGAAGTTCGCACAATGTAATCAAAGTTGCCTTCTTGGGTCGGAGTGCGTGGGAACGTAACTTGCACCGGGATCCGGTCTTCCAGCAATGTGATTTCCTGCTGATCAAGAACAACAGGTTCGCCTTTGATTCCTTGTTCCCGCATCAGCAGTTCGACTTGAATCGTTTGGCCCGTTAACCCTTCACCTTGAATGTAGGCTTCGATATCAAAAGGGTCGCCTAGTTGGACATCTCTGGGGGCGACCAGTTTGGTCAATGCAAGATTGACAGGCGGTTTGATCCCTCCGGTTCCCAAAGCGAACAGACGCACGTTGAGCTGACGGGCGATGTCGTTTGAACTTTGCACATCGATTCCTGCATTTCCACCTCCATCTGTCACAACAACAACTCCTGCGAGTGTCCGTCCATTCATTTCCCGCATCAGTTGAATGACCGACTCGCCGAGTCTTGTTTCTTCGCCAGTAGGTAGGAAAATGTCTTCCCATTTGGGGAGATCCGACTCTGAGGTCTCAGTATTCGTTGTGTCTGAATTGTTTTCACTGTCTTCATTCTGGGCAGTTACATCTTCATTTTGGGTAGTTACGTCGTTATTTGAATCGAGTTTGGGCAATGTGATGATTCGAGACGAAAGCGATTTGTCGAAGGTGTAGATGTCGACTTCGTGAGTTTTTCTCAGATTGTTTAGCCAGGACTGATCTCGAATAAATTCAACAACTTTTTCGAAGCGAGTCGCAACTGGAGTTGAAGATTCAGAACTGTCTTGCGAGGGGTCTTCTGCTGGGTTTTGCATGGAAGAAGAAACGTCGACCAGTACCGCAACTCGCGACGGACGCTCAGCCCAGGTTTGTGTTCTGGTACGGGGATTGAGAAAAACGATCAGCAAGCCGATGATTGCAGCGATCCGTAATGCAGGAAGCAGAATCCGCCAGCCCGTTGCTAAGCCCCGAGTGTCGCGTCGGTAAATTTCGATCACCGAAATGACAAGCACAAGCAAAACGCCAAGCAGCAGTAACCATTCGACCGGTCCGGTGGGCAGTGACCATTCAGTGAATCGGATAGCCGAGTCGCTCACTGCCAACGGGGCTTTGATGTTCAACGGATTGAATAGCGATGATAACATTCTAAAATCAATCATGATAAATTCCCTCCCGGATGAACCGGTGAAGGAGTCTGCTTTGAACTACTGGCCATGCCATCGCCACTATGAAGTGCATGCGAGCGAGAAGATCTTTCGCCCGATGTGGATCCCGATGGAGAGGAATGGAAGCTCAATCGGTAAGCGAGCAATTGCTCTGCAATGAGTATCAGAACCAGTAGCAGTAACAGCAATGTTCGAAGTTCTCTGCCTGGATCCTCTCGTTCAATGCCAACCAGTTGACCGATATCCTGCACGATGACGCCCTCGATGGCTGAAAGTTTTGCTCTCAATTCCACAGGCGTGGTCAACGCCAACTGTCCTTCTTCATAAGGGACATTGTAAGCATGAAAATCTGTTTCAACTTCGCGAGCTAAATTCTCTCGACCGACTCGATAAATTCCAGGTTTTCCTGTTGCTGTAAATTGTGCATACAAAATAGTAGATTCTGGCGTTTCGGTTTCGTTTGATTTCGTGTTCTCATTGTTCGGCGAGTTGGATTGTAACTCTGATTCAGGAGTTGCCAAAATCGTGACTGTGGATAGGCCGAGTCCTTCAGGCGGCGTGAATCGGACTTCCTGCGTGTAAGCCGAAGGATTTACTTGCACAATGAGCGGTTCTTCAATCTGAGCCGCAGATCTGGTCCCTTGCCGGGAACCCAGATATTTCACCAACTCAAGGTGGAATACAGTGAAGCCGGGAGCGTTGATATCAAAGGGCCAATTATGCCAGCGATCAGAAGTGTCTGGATTCATCGGGCCAGCTGAAGTCAGCGAGATGAAAATTCTTCCCTCGCCAAGACGAGATTCCAAAAAGATGGGGGCCTGATTCCTTAATGTTCCAATAACGTGTGCACTGCCAAGTAATGCGTTGCCCTCAGAAACATCGAGCGGAAAATAACGATAGATGTTAATGAAGTTTGCCAGCAACGCATTCTCAGCGTTGAGGATTTCGAACAGTGGATGGTCACTCAAGATTAAATCTGCACCGGGATTCGTTTCATCGGCTCGTTCGAGTTCTGCGGGCGAAAGTGTAATGATGGCTGGGAACAGACTATTCGGACTGGTTGCAGCTGGCTCTTCCGATGGCTCGGTCGCGGGCTGTTTACTTGCTAGCGATTGTTTTTTCTTTGCCAGTTGCTGGTAGAAGGAACCATCAACCTGATCTCCCATGAACCANGCGATTCCTCCGCCTTGCTCGACATATCGAGCGAGCTGAGTTTGGGCATCGACTGGAAGTCTGGGAGTATTCAGCAGATAAATCGTACTGAATTGTGTCAAATTCTGATCGCGGAGATCTTCTGATCGCACGATGACCACTTCAATGCCTGTGATACTTGAGTCAGCGGAAATTGCATCTGCAATAAACTGGGCTTCCTCGGTTTGGTCGCTACCATCAGCAATTAATACACGTTGCTTTTCAGGGACATTTAAAGTTAAAAAACGGTAGTTATCTGCATCCAGAGCATCAGCTGGGATTTGCACCGCGAGCGCATGCTCTCCCGGTGTCGTTAAAGTGACTTCAAACGATTCCCGAACAGATTCTCCAGGATTCAATGACGGGATACTAATGGATTGTGGAATCGGTTCTCCATCGATAAGTACTCTGACTGTGACATTCTCNACGAGCAATTCCCCGTAGTTTGTTATTTCTGCGGTCAATTTAACAGGGACCATGACAGCGGCGGTGTGTAGCTCTCCACCAAAAAAAGTGACCGCGAGGTTTTCATGCTGACTGGGGATAACCGGGACTAAGTTGACCGTTCTGTTGTTGCTGGCAAGTGCTTCGATATCGCTGGTTAACGTCGGTGATTCTCCCCATTCGGAATGGCGAAAATCAGAGATGACATGAATGATGGATTTATCTTCGTCGCCAGCTGAAAGAACTCGGTCAATGGCAGTGAATGTATTGGCCCATAACGGTCGAGCGAAACTGCAATCTCGTTGCATGGTATCGAGCTTGTCTTCGAGTTCACTCATCATCGAGACATCAATTTCACGTCGAGTGAAGTTCGAAGTTGTTCGATCAGGCTCGGATGTTTGTATTAATGTCAGGGTATGAACACCTTCCTGATTAGCCATTTCTGACGCAATCCGTTTGACTGCATCGAGGCCTTTTTTCCAGGCTGTTGTTTCACCCCAGTGATCTCGCATCGATCCTGAATCGTCCAGCACAATCAGATGGTGGGTTTGAGGACGTTCCAATAACGATAACGCAGAAGAGTTAAGGACTAGCCGAGCAAATAATGCGACGATTCCAAGTACTATCAGGATGCGTAACAGAAGCAGCAGGAGTTGTTCAATAAGAATTCGTTTGCGATTTTGTTGTTGTGATTGAAGCAAGAACTCCATCGCAGCAAAGCGAACCTTGCGATACCGCAGACGATTGATCAAATGAATAATGATCGGCACAGCAATTAAAGCCGCACCACCTGCGGCCATTGCCGGATGAATAAACAATTGTGAAAGCCAAGTCATCATATTTTATATCATTTAGTTGTGTGTACTCTAGTNCTCAGTTGTAGTCGTCGCGGGCGTGAATCGCGATGGCAATCATCAGATTGCTGAGTTATCCCCGACGCATTCCGATGCGGTGTTTCAGGTAGTGCGACAATGCCGCATCAAGATTTTCGTTAGTGAGGATAATTTTGTAATCGATTACGTGTCCTGCGCAAAAGCGTCGAACCTCGGTCAGGTACTGATCCATTGCAGAGAGGTAATCGTCTCGCAGACCCCGAGGATCGCAAACCAGTTCTCCGGTCTCTTCCATGCCTTCAAACTTTGTGGTCCCCGAGTAGTCGAAGTTGACCTCCTGTTGATCGAGAACATGAAACAGCATGACGTCGTGCCCACGCAGCCTGAGAAGTTGCAGGCCTTTGAAAAGTTCTTCACGGTCTGTAAATAAATCCGAGACCAACACAATCAGTCCACGCCTGACACGTTGTTCTGCGGTTCGTTTAAGAATGTTGAAAATACTGGTTTTGCTTTTTCCGGCTTCCGACTTGGCTAGTATTTCCAGAATTGCGTGCAAGTGGGTGTGCTTGCTGCGAAAGGGTAATGTGTTTTGAACCTGATCGTCAAAAGTGGTCAGGCCGACGGAATCTTGCTGCCTGAGTAACAGGTACGCCATCGCTGCGGTTAACTGCGTGGCGTATTCCAGTTTGGATTTATCTCCCGATTGAAACGACATTGATTCGCTGACATCGAGCAGCAAAGACGTTCTCAGGTTCGTCTCTTCTTCGTACTGCTTAATGTAGACCTTGTCTGTCTTCGAAAAGACTTTCCAGTCAATCCTGCGGACATCGTCGCCGGGCGTATACTGACGGTGTTGTGCAAACTCGATCGATTGACCAAAGTACGGGCTGCGGTGCAATCCGCTCAAAAAACCTTCGACAACATTACGAGCCTGTAATTCCAATCGGGAAATTCGCTGGACAACCTCAGGCGGCAAAAATCTTTTTGAGTCTTGGGTCACTTGTTAATTCACCTTCTTTGGTTGGCGTCACTTCGAGTAGACGTTCGATGACATCATCTGTGGTGATGCCTTCGCTTTCTGCGGTAAAATTGGTCACAATACGATGCCGTAATACCGGCTTGGCAAGTGCAGCAATATCTTCGGTAGAAACATGCGTCCTGCCATTAAGTAACGCTCTTGCTTTTCCACCAAGAATTAAATTCTGAACAGCACGGGGACCAGCTCCCCAGCCGAGCCACTGTTTCACGAAATCAGGAGCAATTTCTTCATTGACTCGTGTTTGACGCACGAGCGCCAATGTGTATTCCACAACATGATCGGTAATCGGAACCTGCTTAACGACTCGTTGTAGCGCAAGAATATCTTCAGCTGTTAACACCTTGTCCACTTCGTCGGCTTGTATGCCGGTGGTCGCGATGGCGATGGCTTTTTCTTCTTCGAAGCTCGGATAATCAACAAACACCTTGAACATGAAGCGGTCTTGCTGAGCTTCAGGCAGCGGATAAGTTCCTTCCTGTTCGATCGGGTTTTGAGTCGCCATGACGAAAAAGGGATCGCTGAGCTTGTGCTGAGNTTGACCGATCGTTACACGTCGTTCCTGCATCGCTTCTAAAAGTGCAGCCTGCGTCTTAGGAGGCGTTCGGTTGATTTCATCTGCCAGGACCATGTTGTGAAACAACGGCCCTTCGATAAATCGGAACTCTCGCTGACCGGTATCACGATTTTCCTGCAACACTTCTGTTCCGGTAATATCAGCAGGCATTAAGTCGGGTGTGAACTGAATACGGCTGAAATTGAGATCCAGGCAACGGGATAACGTGCTGACCATCAATGTCTTTGCNAATCCAGGCACTCCTTCGAGAAGCACATGCCCTCGGGAGAACAATGCAATGAGCAGCTGACCGACAACGTCCTGTTGACCAATAATCACTCGCTGCATTTGCTCGCAAACTTTTTTGTAAGCAGTGCTCAGTTTCTCAATAGATTCTTCGGGAAGTGGTGTCTCATTCATGAAAAGGTACTCTTATTTCAATAGAATGTGAAATTGATTTTGAACTCGAAAAAAAATGCAGCGTTTTTGTAGTTGTTGAATGTAAGTCAGGTGATACTTCTGTTTAGAAATTGAACTCGTCTTTCGGGGCATGTTGAATTGGTAGGCTTGATGAGATTATCCTGCCTTCCTGTTCAACATGAATTCTGTGATACATCGTAATGTGTCTGATGATATATCGTAATGTGCCCCGATGGTATATCGTAATGTGCACCGCCTGGTTCCGAAAAGACTCAAAGAGGTAAAATTCCAAGATCCTTCATAACTGAAAATTTGACAAAAAAGTCTATTGCAATTCCTGTTGTGCTAGCAACGAGCTACGATAATGTGCTATGGGAGCTTTGACGGCCTGCATTTTGCTTGAACTTGATGGCATCATTTTTTGAAGACTTGAATGAATTCGTAACTCCCGTTGTCGAGACTTGAGACTTACTTGAGGGAACCTCTAATAATTGGTTCTCCCCCTTGGGAAGGGGGAGTTAGAGGAGATTTTTGAACTGTTTTTTATAACCAAAATGTATTCGAGAACCTCTGGGGTTCAATTAATAGAGGTTTCCTAGAGATTCTATTTCGCATCACAGCCATCTTTTTAGGATGAATCAATGACTCAGGATGACAGCACCCAGGAGCCTTCCCATGAACACTTGGCTCCATTGTCGAAGAAGGAACGGCGAGTATTGGGGACGCTGATTGAAAAATCACTGACAACCCCCGAGTATTATCCTTTGACAATCAAAGCGTTGACGACCGGCTGTAACCAGAAAAGTAATCGTTCGCCATTATCCAGCTATGACGAATACGATGCTGAGGAAATTCTGGATGGCTTGCGTAGTCGCGGCTTGATTGCGGCTGTACAAACCGCAGGGGGGCGTGCAGAAAGATACCGGCATCTTCTCAGGGATCAGGTCGGTTGGAAGAATGCTTCCTTGGCAATCATGGCGGAGCTGCTTCTCAGAGGCAGGCAGCAACTTGGCGAACTACGAAGCAGGGCTAATCGAATGGCGACGATTGATTCACTCGATCAATTGCGTGAAGAGTTACGGCAGCTTATGCAGAATGGTTATGTGCAGGCATCTGGCGATTTACATCGTCGAGGAATTGAAGTCGATCACGGCCTTTATCTTGATACCGAACAAAACAAGTCTCAAGGGCTGTCTTCGGCTCCTGGGCAGTCTCCGCAACAATCGCCCCGGCAAAGCGTAAAAGATGTCAGCGAGCCTCAAACAGAAAGTATTAACCGGGCTGGTCAGAGTAATGAGCAGCAGTCTGGACAGACAGCAGCGATTAGCGAACCTCAAATTGATTATCGAGATGAAATCGAAGAATTAAAAAACATGGTACTTCAACTCGAAGACCGAATTTCTGAACTAGAGCGTCAACTAGGAGTTTAAGGGAGCTTCAAATAATTGGTCCTCCCCCTTACGAAGGGGGAGTTAGAGGGGGGTTTTGAGCTGTTTTTTTAACCAAACGGTATTCGAGAACCTCTGGAATTCAATTAATAGAGGTTCCCTTAAGTCATTATTTCCGACAGTTGGTTGATACGATCACTGCAAAATTATTTCAAAGTTGTAAACATCGTCTGATTTTACAGCCTGCTCGTTTGACTGGAAATCTCATCAACTTATAATTGGTGTTAAGAAGAGATGCTGCTGAAGCAACCCTGATTGAACCTGAGTATTCATTTTGGGCAATTCAGCAGGACGGGAAATAATGAAATTTGTTGATCTGTTTACACTGGCTGCAATTTCCTGCGAGCGGCTTACAGAATCGATACATCTTGTATATGATACTTTTTCTGCAGAACTTTGTGCGAATTCTTTCATCAGAGACGCTACGAGTGCAGAATAAATCAATTTTTTCCGTTTCAATGTCTTCATTGAGGCTACAATTGGAGGTGGTAGGGTTTTTTCGCCCTATCCGTTTGATAAATCGGTGAATAATCACCAATGAATTGGGAGTAACATCAGTGCAAATAGAAATTGCGTGTCGGCATGGCAGCATTGGAGAGAGCGTACATAGTTATATCCACGAAAAATCGGAAAAGTTGCTGACCTATTTTGAACGAGTTACACAAGTGCAGGTAACTTTCGATTTTAATGACGGGCGAGTCAAGTCAGAAATTCTCGTCAATGCTGAGCACAAACATGATTTCGTGGCTCATCACGAGGGTGACGACGCTCAACGCTCATTTGATCAGGCGTTGCATAAGATCGAGCATCAAATCAAAAAATATAAAGAGCAAGTGCAGGATCATCGCAGAGATGTGCCTGTCAGTGAAGTGGCAGCTTCTCTATTAGAATCTAAAGAGAAGGCTGAAGAAGAGGCCAGCGNAGANGAGTAGGTTTCTTACTTCTGTTTTTGCCTTTTGAGTTCAGAATGGTCTTTTGCTTTTAAGCATTAGCCCGGAATACTCTTTCCAGACTGATATTTGGTGTCTGGGACAGGGCCTTTCGAAGAGGCAGGATACTGTTTGAAGAGTAGGATATTGAAGGTGAAATTTCGCCTTCAATATCAATTTGTTTGTTGAAATCATCATTGAGATTGGTGACCGGTTGAGCAGATTGATCTGCTGGGTTGCCTTCTTAAATTGTAAATAGATCGCCTGTGGAGTTACAGGATAGATTCCTTGCTGCATCAGAGATGTCTCTAAAGATCCTGTGGTGATCGTGTAGGGGAATGTTCTCAAACCGGAGTATAATTATGAAGTTTTCTGAAATTGTCGTCAAAGAATCCATTGTCGCCGACATCAAGGTCGAGACCAAAGAAGAAGCGATTCGGCGTATGGTTTCCAGCTTGCGAACAACAGGGCAGGTTTCTGCTGATAATGAAGAAAGTATCGTAGCTGCAATTTTGAAGCGAGAAGAACTGGGATCCACAGGCATTGGCAACGGAATCGCTGTGCCTCACACCAAGCATCCTTCTGTTAATGGGCTTGTTGCTACAATTGCAGTTTCTCGGGAAGGTGTTGATTTCTCCAGCCTTGATGGCGACGATGTCTTCATTCTGTTTCTGCTGATCTCTCCTCCTGATCGACCGGGTGACCATCTGCGTGCACTCGAAACAATCTCTCGACATCTCAGAAATGAAAACTTCTGCAGCTTTCTCAAGCAGGCAAAGACTGCTGAAGATGTCATGGAGCTTCTGCGAGAAGCTGACCAGGATGAGTTATAATTCAAACCCAATAAAAAACCCTGCGTTGAGTGATTGNCCGTGGCCTTGTACTGACAAGGGATGAGGAAACATCCAACGCGCGGGGAAATACGCGAATGCGAATAATTTGCAGAAATTATGAAAATTAGTCCATAATCGGGTCGCAGATTACATAAGTGCGTACTTATAATTGATTGCGAGGTTTGGAAAAGTGACTCTCAAACCTTTTCTGGGAACGAGAGTTTCGGTCTTTCCAAATCTTCTCAAATGGTGGATGGGACATTTTGACTCTCATCCACTTGAATTGAGGTCAAGTCTTTTTCTGTATCAACAACAGAAATTACCTTAGGTACAGTGTACGGGAGCCGTTTTAGCATGGAGTACAATCCAATCGCCATGGAAAATAAAAACATGTATCGCGAGGACGTTGTCGTTAACCTGGCAAACGGCTTGCATCTGGTTCCTTGTTCCCGAATTTCAGAGATCTCTCGAAGTTACGGCTGTGAAATTCGCATCTATAACGGGGAGCATGCCGTCGATGCAAAAGCTGTTTTCGACTTAATGACATTGCGAGCCGATCAGGGAACTCATCTCGTGCTTGAAGCCGAGGGGGAATTGGCCGAAGAGGCACTCGAAAAACTCGTACATCTTTTCGAGACCGATTTTGAATTAGATCGCTCAGCTGGATAAAACTCGTAGCAAGCTGACAGATACGAATTTTCCCGTTAAGATAGCCTCTATTAATAGGTTCTCCTCCTGACGAAGGGGGAGTTATACCAAACTCAATTAATACTTGCGCGAAGCTCTCGCTCGTGGCCTTATGCTGATAAGGACTTAGGATATGTTCAACGCGCAAACAAATATGCGAATGCGTATTAGAGGGGATTTTTGAACTGTTTTTATAACCAAACTGTATTCGAGAATGTCTGTGCTCCATTTCAATTAGTCGGCCCTGAAAAACTATTTCGGATCTAGCCTGACGGGGCAGTGGTTGGGGATGGGAGTGTTGAAATTTGCAAGGTTTTTGCCTGTTCGTGTTCGAAGCTTGGCAATTTGAGTCACGCATGAAGCTGAAATCCTACACCAGAATCAATGAACTCCTGCGTGCACGACCGATCAAGGCATCTCCTTCGAGAGAGCGAGGCGACTGCCGAACCGTTGTCAATTACGGGGCATACTTTTTCTCAATCATTGTTTCTTCTTTTCTTCGTGACTTAGTGGTAAAAACAGCAACCACAAAGACACGAAGAAAATCAGCATAATCTGGCACATCCATCCATCAAACAGGCACAGTGGTTGAGGCAAGAATTTGTTCGATAATATCACTTGCTCTTTGGCGATGTGATTCACGAATGATACCACCCACGAGCACGCGGTGGGCGAATACTGGGATTGCGAGTGTTTTTACGTCATCGGGAATAACGTAATCGCGTCCTTGAATAAAAGCATAAGCTTGCACAGCATGTATCATCGTAATGGCACCACGTGTGCTAACCCCAAGCATCAGTTCTTCATGATCGCGAGATGCGTGAACGATGTCCAAAATGTAATCGTGAATGCCCTCGTCAACATTGACTTGGCGAACATCCTTCTGAATTCTAACGAGCTGCTCACGATCAAGTACTGCCTGAATGGAATTGACCGGTTCGCTGACGCGGTGTGATATGAGGACTTCTTTTTCAACATCCAGGCTGGGGTACCCAATTTCGATTCGCAGCATAAATCGATCGAGTTGGTTCTCTGGTAACGGATAGGTTCCTTCGAATTCGTGCGGGTTCTGCGTTGCCAGGACGAAAAAAGGCTGAGGCAGTTCACGAGTCTTTCCATCAATCGAAACCTGAGCCTCACACATCGCTTCGAGTAGTGCAGATTGTGTCCGTGGTGTTGTACGGTTGATTTCATCAGCCAGCAGAATGTTTGTGAAAATTGGCCCTTTCCGGAAATCAAATTCTCCTGAGTTAGGCAAGAAGACAGAGGTTCCAAGAATGTCGCTGGGGAGCATGTCGGGGGTGCATTGAAGTCGCGTGTAGTCGCAATTCAAGCTCATTGCAATCGCTTTTGCTAAAGAAGTTTTCCCAACCCCGGGAGCATCTTCTATCAGCAGGTGTCCTTGTGCAAGCAGGGCAGTCACAGCCAGGCGGATCGTCTCATCTTTACCGAGCAGTACTTTGCCAATGTGGTTGATGAGCTGCTCAATCGATTCGTACGGGCTTTTCTCCACGTGTCTCTCCAGTCTGAGTTGTTCGCGATTGCAATGGGTTGCACGGTAATGATTGTACCGAGACTGAGCGAAAAGCACCGCATTGATTATACTGTGTCGATAAGATTTGAATTATCTTTTGAACAGCGACTCTTCTTTGTAACGAGTCGGTTTTCAAAGTGCAAACAACTAAAGGGAAACTCTGAAAAATTGGTTCTCCCTCTTACGAAGGGGGAGCCAGTGTAATGTCGCTCAAATGTGGGAACTTATTTTGATTGGAATGCGTCTGAATTTCTAAGGAGGAGTATTCAGATGAGAATTGCAGTTTCAATCAAATTGAGTGAAGAAGAACGAACAACATTAACTCGCTGGGCACGCGGACGGCGAACAGAAAACAGGATCGTCCAAAGAGCGAAAATTGTTCTCGCAGCAGCAGACGGTAAGCAAAATAAACAGATCGCCATCGAACTGGGATGCACTAGACGAACCGTTGGAACTTGGCGAAATCGGTTCCATAAACAACGACTCGCTGGCTTCGAAAAAGATGCTCCCCGTTCGGGACGTAAACCATCGGTTCGTGAGAAAAAAAGAAGCGGCAATTATACGAAAAACAACACAGGAAAAACCACCTGCCGAAACGCACTGGTCAACACGATCGATGGCAAAAGCGGTCGGTGTGAGTCGATCCACCGTGCAACGAGTCTGGCGAGACAATGGACTGAAGCCGCATCGTATCAAAACATTCAAAGTTTCTAACGATCCACTCTTTGCCGAAAAACTGGTTGATGTCGTCGGCTTGTATTTGAATCCACCTGAGCACGCGTTAGTTCTTTCGTGTGACGAAAAGACTCAAATACAAGCGTTAGATCGCACTCAGAAGAGTTTGCCGATTTTCCCCGGTCGACTCGAAACGATGGCGCACGATTACAAACGCAATGGAACTACCACCTTGTTTGCTGCTCTGAATCTTACCGATGGCACGATTGTAACTCAGTGTCAACAGAAGCATCGACATCAAGAATGGATCAAGTTTTTAAAAACGATTGATCGCCAGACTCCACCGGAGTTGACTTTACATTTGATCGTTGATAATTACGCAACGCATAATCATGCAAAAGTGAAAGCGTGGCTGAAACGTCATCCGCGTTTTCAGATCCATTTTGTGCCGACAAGTTGTTCGTGGCTAAACATGATTGAGCGTTGGTTTGCCGAGATCACGACCAAGCGAATTCGTCGTGGCGTATTCCGTAGCGTGAAGGAGTTGGTGCAAGAAATCGAAAAGTATGTTGAGCACTACAATCGCGATCCGACAAAGTATCAGTGGACGAAATCCGCAAATGAAATTCTAGAAAAAGTAACCCGAGCCAAAGCCGCCCTCGATAAGTGCCTATCTGAATGAGACACTACACTAGTGTATCTTATTACTTTTCTGGAACATACACGACTTCTCCCGTTTTGAGGCGGTACGCGGTGCCGAGTTTTTCGCCTTCGCCGCTAAGACTCTGTCTGGTCATTTTATAATGTTCCAGTACCTTCCCTTTACGGCGGATAATTTCCATGTTCGGCTTGCCCGGGTTTTTCACAATCGTAATTTCCTGTTGCTGCGAAAGAAGTTCCGGCAAGTGAAAATGTGAAACCAGCGCCAGGAGAAGTGCGACAGCGAATACCATCGCGACATCAAAAAGATTGGCAACACTGGTTAACGGATCGTCGTCGTGACTTGTGAGTAACCGTTGATGGGCAGAGAACTTTCTGCTGCGATTATGCGTTGGGCGAAGCATCGCGATGTTCTCCTTCGGCTGCATGCAAACAGTGGTAGAGATACTCGATATCAGCCAGATCACGAGAGTACCACTGCCGACGGACCAGCCAGATGCCGTAGCATGTTCCCCCGACAAACAAACCCAAAACCGTTGTGCTGAATGCGACAACAAGGTGCTGGGCCATTTCTTCAATGTTTCCTGTCGAAAGACCAACCAGTGCAGGGCCTAATGGTATGAGAGTCCCCATCAGGCCAAGCATCGGGCCGACTCGCAAACCAAGAGACATCCGCGCCAGTTGACTGGCTGCTTCAATTTCCAAATCGGTAACCAGTTTGCCTAGGTGTAATTCGCTGTCACAAAACTGTTGCCCTCGCCTTGCGAAGGAACCGAGCAACCCCGTGTATCTATTTTGTTGAAAAAAAGAAGTGATCGCTGATTTGTTGACGAATTGAGGAGGATTGTAAAGTTCCGTTAAAAAAGATTTCCAGGACGATTTCTGCCTGCGTCGTTCGCCAGCTTCGCGCAGGAACCCGCCGATTTCCATCAGCGACCACGCAACAAATCCTAACAGCACCACGATCACCGGGATCAATAACGCAGTCGATAAAAAATAGAGAACTTCAACAAGTGATTCCATTTGATTTTCTTTTGTTACTATTCAGATGAAAACAGTAAACACGATTCTGTACAAACGCGGTGCTGTACAATCCAAAGGTTTTCATTGGCATGAAAGCCACAAAGCTGGGTCTTGACCCAGCCTGCGAGACTGTGCAAACGCAACTACTGCTGCCGTGGTGCACCTCGACGGAAACGATAACCAAACAGCACCAGAACAAAACATCCAACCGCCAGAGCAATACCAAGAATGTACCACGACTGCGGTTCTTCCGGTTGACTTTGCGGGGAAGCCTTCGGGGTCAACTGTTGGCCCTGGACTATTTCGGTCGTTTTTTTCTGGCTGATTTCAGATTCTGATTCCGGTGCAGCAGTTTGCTTCGCAGTGGATGACTCGCGTCCTTTTGCCTGGAACTCGGCCAGTAAATTGTCCAGTTCCCGTTTCCCCGGTGCACTGAGGATTTTTTCGATAAACGCTTCCAGTTTTTTGTTACCGCCGCCACGCAGACCACCTCCTTCACCGTGACGGGCAACCGAACGGGCATATTCAGTTGCGATTTCCAGAAGCGTGGCTTCATCCGGTTCCCAGTAACCTTTACGAACCGTTTCCAACAGAATTTCTGTGATCTCCTGAAAGGCGAACGGATTCTCGGCCTCGAACCATTCGCGAATGTTGAGATTCCGTTTATCTCGAATATAAATTTCAACAATCTCCTCCCAGATATCATCCGAAACACTGTTCTCTCGCATAATCTTCCAGCCCATCGTATTCGAAACATGAACTGCAACCTGATCAGCTCCGGCGTAACCTTCCTTCATCATTCCTTCGATCCATTTACGGTTGAACAGTCGAACGCGGTACTCCTTTCGCAAAGCATCTTCCGCATTGACCATTGCTGCCCGGTCCGGATCACGAACATCAGAAAGAAACCATTGCGGCTCCTTGCCCGTAAGATGTTTAATCGCCAAGGACAAACTGCCTCCCTTATACCATGTGTATTTGTTGGAAAGCGGGCTGCGGGTGCGGTCTGACCAGCTTCGAAGTAGTACGTCGGTTCCCTGAATATGGCGGTTGTACGTTTCCGGTGCGTCCTCTCCCCAGATCCCTTCGGTGTAAACGTACCGGGAGAAACCGAGGTAGGTATTCATCAACTCTTCGCGGCTGTCCCATTCACCCGATTTTTCGATAAGATAATAATACCCTGCACTACCGATCTGTCCCGGAGGTCCACCAAAAATCCGGGCCTGCGACAACATCGCAGCTTTCTGCGAAGCGATCCCCTGTTTCTCCAGTTCGGCTTTGACATGCAAACTGTTTTCGTAGATCAGATTTCCTTCTTCCTGGTGAGTTGCAACCAGACGAACGGCTTTGTCGAGCAATCGCATACGGGTCGGCAGCATGTCGCGGTAGTATCCCAACGACGAAATGAAAACATCGATCCGGGGGCGGCCCAGTTCGGTTGCTGGAATCAGTTCGAGATCAGCCACAAGATTTCGTTCATCCCACACCGGTCGCACACCGATCAGATAAAGAATCTGCGATTCCATCACGCCATAATCCTGAAATGTTGCGAACGAATTGAGCGTGAAGGCAACTTTACGAGGGTAACGACCGTTTGCTTTGAGTTGTTGCGCCAGCAGTTGATCAACAAGTTGCTTGCCGATTTCCCAAGAGGGCCGTGTGGGCACTTCTTCGGGATTCATCACGTACATATTGCGCCCCGTTGGCACAACCGCGGGGTTACGATCTGGACTGTTGCCCGGTCCAGGCGGGATGAATTTTCCATCAAACGCGTCCAGCAAGCCGGCGATTTCGTTATCCGTCTGAGAGAAATCCGTTTTCAATCGAACTGCCAGTTC
>JAESQE010000236.1 GCA_016765335.1 Planctomycetaceae bacterium | reverse complement strand
CCCTAAGTCCTTGTCAGTACAAGGCCACGAGTGATCGCTTCTCGCAAGTATTAATTGAGATTGGTATTACCAGCCCGCTTGGAAATGGCATCTTCTAATGCAAATCGTCTGAACAGTGCAGGGGGTTTATGCAGAAAACAGCCCTTATGATGCCGATGAGTTCGATCTTTAGGCCTACTTGCCAGCTAAAAATTGCCCTGACTGGCACACAGACTTTTTCATCGCATTATGATAAACTTCAGTTGGAGGAGTGGGTTAGGCGATCGCTGTGGGTGTGATTCGTAAGAATTTCACCCGTGGAGGAAAGACCGGGCTCCGTAGGATACGGTGGTGGGTAACGCCCACCGTCCGCGAGGATCGGGAAAGTGCAACAGAGAGCAAACCGCCGATGGCTTTGGCTTTGGTCAAAGCACAGGTAAGGGTGAAACGGTGCGGTAAGAGCGCACCAGCAGAGCGGGTGACCGTTTTGGCTTGGTAAACCCCACCGGGAGCAAGATCAAGCAGAGAGAAGATGGTTTCCATCACGGTTTTTTCCGAACCGTCCGACTCTCGGGTAGATTGCGACGAGGCGTTGAGTAATTAACGCCCCAGAGAAATGATCGTCCACGACAAAACCCGGCTTATCGACCCACTCCTCCTTTTCTTTGATCGGAAACAGGTCACCGACCCACGCCGGGCGACAGGGACATCGCCACTCTTTCGACGCCATGCTGGCTGGTATTTGATGTGGTTGCTATCGCGTGCTGGTTTATTTTGTGGAGCCGAGAGTTTGAGGCGATTCTGTTTGTTGACGTAACGTGTTGCAGTCTTCTTCNAGCTCTGTTAGTTCATTGGTTGCAGCTCGTGCGGATTGACATTCTGCCTGAAGCAAGGGGAATAAATCGTGTTTTAACTGGCGGGCAATCATGCGTTCGACAAGTTGCTTAACCTCGTGCTTCAAACCGTTTCGTAGCCGTCTGGTGAAGAGCATCGAAAATAGTCCGCACCAAATCAGCAGAAACACGCCAGCCGGCAGGTAGAAGTCTGCACTTAAAATGTCCTGTCCCTTGAAGAAGGAGTCCCAGAAAAAGTTTCGNCCGATTCGATAAAGAAGAAAACCGGGGTAGATCAAAAATATTGTGTCGTACAGAAACCGCGTTACAGGTCCGGAATTACGTTTGCCAAGGTGCGTTACTGCTTGGTCAACTTCCAGCTTGGCATCGTGAAAGAATTCCTCCTGAAAGCCCGAGCCGGTGTCCGCCTTTTCTTTTTCTGATTGTCTGAAAAGTTGTCCGGATTCGAAGCCAGCTGTCCGAGCATAGCCCTGCAAAATGATTTGTTTGTCTTGTAGATCTGCTTCTCGAACCGGAAGATTGTTTAATTCGCTGAGCATGGCAGAAAAATCTTGCTCCTGCTGATGCTGCTTCAAGAATCTGGCTCCTTGGGTTAAGCCCAGAATCGCAACATGAGCCGTTGTTCTGGCTCGCATTAAACCGAACGAACCAAGCAGCGATCCCAAACTGTGATGCAATCGAAGCAACCAGGAGAAAGGAGTACTTCCCCATTGTTGGACGACTGTTTCGAGGATTCGTCGTTCCCAAAGTTGTCGGGCAGAAAGCAATTCCTGTTGAAGTCGTTCGGACATTTGCTGTTGAATTTGTCGAGAGTTATTTGCTAACTCGTTTTCCAGTTTATTCAACGCTGTTGTGTATTTCTGAAGCGTGGATTTCATACGAGACAAAGTTGCAAAGAGCAGGTCGAGAACATTGTCCTGTCGGATTTGTCCGCGGTTTCCTGAAGAAAGTTGCCGATGCAAAAAACTTTGCAGCTTGGCCAGTTCGCCTTGAACGGTTTCATTTCGAAGCTGTCTCTGTAAACCGTTGACCGAATCGATAAAGAACATCTCGGGGACGTGATATTCTTTTCCCAGATGTTCTTTCCAGTCTTCCCGAATATCAACATCGCGATCTGCATGCGTNTGTACAAAAACAAGTTTGCANCCCGGAGCNGCATCGTGNAGTTCGTGCTGGACTCCCGCGGATCGATATTTTTGTTGTGTCGATGTGTAAATCAAAACGTCACAGTGTGGCAGGAATTGCCGTAGTCGTTCCAGGTTACTGGCAGCATCAGCCTGTTCGCTGGTATCTGGATCGGGGCAATCAACAATGATGATATCTTCCAGCATGGGAAGATTGGGTCTGACCAGGTCGCACTGTTCTGTTGGAAGTTGAAGCAATTCGAGGTTGATTTCAGGATGCACCAATATTAATGGGCGTGTTGTCGTGGGGCGTTCTCTGCCCGGCTTGGCGACTTCATGCCCGAGGATCGCATTGACCAAAGAGCTTTTTCCGGTGCCGGTGCCTCCGAACATGGCGACCACCAAAGGTGATTCGAGCCGTTCGCGCATCGTGCGAACGCGGGGGAGCACTCGTTGCAAAAAACCTTGCATCCGATGAGCAGGCTCCCAGGCATGAACACGATCCGGCCAGGAATCGCAGCGTTGGATCAAACGATCAATCGATGCGAGCATTTCAAGTTGTTTTAGATCAGCTTGTCTCATCGGGCTATTTACACAGTCTCTGGAGAAATCATCATCATTTTATTGATGCACCGATTGCGATTAGAATTCTGTTACGTATTATATGGGAAGAAGAAACGCTGTGACATCCCTGTAAAGAATTAATGATACATGAATTCGCAAGAAACAAACCAGCCTGATAGTTCCCGACCGATTGATCCGTCTTTAACGATAGGTTTAGATAATGCCCACTTAAGCTGCACCGAGGTTCGCGGTCAGGGGGAATGGGATCGTATGGACGGGAATGAAATTCGCTGGCGGTGGATCGGCTCAAAGAATGTCAGCCTGAGTGAATTGCTGGGGGCAGAGGTGAAAACGCATCGGTTTCCCTCGGTATCCAACGCGGAGCAATCGATTCATCTTTGCAAGCTGGCGGATGGCGGAATGGTCTCTTACGAGCTGGAAAATGGTGTTTGGCTGCATACTCTCAATACCGCAAAAGCATTCCGTTTGAGAGTCTTTGAGATAAATCTGGTTCCGCTGGAGACACTTCGGTATTTCCTTACAGCCAGTAGCATTCCCGGGATAGACTATGCCGGTAAAGAAGAGGGCCATGTTGGTGAAACAGAGGGCTGAAACGACAACAACGGCACATGGCTTTGCGTCCATTCTTCTGGTTGCGGATCCTGTTTTTTGGTGAGTTTATGCAACTTCTGATTGACATTTTTTCCTTACAGGCATAGCGTAGGGGTATTCCTGCATGTTTGCAGATAAAGATTCGTATTCACGTCTATCTTTCACCCCTTTGTATGATATTCTTAATTGGGGCCAGTTTCCTTTCTAAAATCCCGGTCTCATTTCTAAAAATCATTGAGAGTCGTTATTGCCATTTAACCAGATGCCAACAATAGACTCGTTGCGTGCAGATGGCTTCCTAATCAGTCCGGGGATTGTTTCCCGTATTGCTAAAATGCTGTGAGGATGTAGAAGAATCAATTAGGTTTTTCTTGGTTCAGGTTTTCTTGGTATTGAGAAATAAGTGTTGACCCTATTGGAGTAGTCCATGTTTTCGGCGGATCTTAAAGTTCTTTCTGGCAAGCAGCAGGGTAAAATTGTTACCTTGTCATCGAAAAAGTTCCTAATCGGTCGCGGCGATGACTGCCATATGCGTCCCAACAACGAACTTATTTCCAGGCATCATTGCATCTTTACCTGCGATGATTACTCGGTTCGGCTCAGAGACTTGGGCAGCACGAACGGGACTTTTGTCAACGATAAGCAGTTGAATGGCCAGGTTGTCCTGAAGACTGGAGATCAGGTTCGTTTTGGCAAGCTGGAATTTGAAGTGACCGTCAAAGAAGGAGTTGCTTCAGAAGCGGAACAGGAATCAGTCGAAAAAATTGACGATTCTGCTGTATTGGAAACAGAGGCCGAGGTAACTCCAGAATCGCTGCCCGATGCTGGCGACACCGGTGTTCTTGCAGAGAGTGAGACGACATTTATGCCGCCTCAAGAAGTTCCACCTCAGCAGATGCCTGCTCAGCCTGTGGAATATGCTCAGCAGCCACCCCCATTGCAGTATGCTCCCGGTGTGATGCCACCTGGATATGGTTATCCACCCGGCTATGCCCCGCCGATGATGCCCGGGCAAATGATGCCACCACAAGGGATGCCGCCACAGATGATGCCCCAGGGGCAGTATCCTTACCCACAACAACCGATGCCGGGCTACCCTGCTCAGCCAATGATGCCTGCTCAACCGATGATGCCAGGTCAGCCAATGGGTTATCCTGTTCCGCCGGTTGGTCAACCTGAACCAGTCGCCGAGCCNGAGCCTGAAGCAAGTTCAAGTACCTCTGGCGAAATGCCTGTCAAACTTCCTGATCCTTCACAGACAGGTGCCGTTGAACCTGAAAAGAAGGAAGAAACCGAGAAAGCCAAAGACGGCTCTGTCGGGCCAGTTGAAACTCCTTCGACCAAAGCTGTTGACATTATTAATCAACTGACAAACCGCCGGCCCAGTTAGTTAAGAGAACTTCTGAAAAGGTTCTCCCCCTTACGAAGGGGGAGTGAGAGAGGGTTTTTAGAGATCCTCTATGAATTCAAAAGACATTGCCTGGTAGAGAACAGGCATCATTCCCTGTCTTGAATGATGGCAGACTCAAACGAAACAGACAGGAATGTCTGTGCTCCCTTTTTTGTAAGTAGGGTTCAAACAGGTAGATTTTTTTTATTGGGTATTGCGAATCTCCCCAATAGACTGATATCCTAATGGGCAGATGGTCTTGTGAAAATTGCAAGACTGTTAGTACTGTCTGTGAGGTGTTTTTGATCGAGAAGTTCGATTCCCGATTTATCTTGCTGGCAGATTGCTCGTCTTTTCCCTGAATCAAAACAGGAGTACCTAACGTGGCTGATGCCTCTGCTGATATACAACGCCGTTACAAGCAATTCATTGATTTGCTTCCTCTGACAATTACTTTAGCCGGCCTGCCTTGTAGTGAGTCTGGAAAATACTACGGCGAAGAACAAATTGAGAGTCGTCTGTATACAATTCGACACGCTTATAAAGCTGCTCAGGCGATTGTCCGAGAGTCAATTCAAAAGTGATGTCTGCTGGAATCTGTTGTTTATGAAGAAGCAATAACGACCGACCAGTAACTGGACACCGATGAACCGTCGGAGTGATTTTACATCAATTTAANTCGTTTTTCAAAATCTATCGAAACCAAAGCACCGGAAGGCAGGTAGTAGAGACCGATGTCGGATTCTGAATCGCTACAGTCTGAATTGCAGGTAGTCCAGGGATGCCTTTCTGGAGACGGGGAAAGTCTTCGTTTATTTATCAGTCGATTCCGGTCTTCTGTGTACGGTTTGTGTTACCGAATTCTCAGGCATCATGAAGATGCTGAAGATGTTGTTCAGGATACTTTTTTGCGAGCAATACGCAGTTTGCATCAATGGGATCAACAACGACCCCTGAAGCCGTGGTTGCTTACAATTGCAGCAAATCGTTGTCGTACCGCTTTGGCCAAGCGATCGCGGTCAGTGGTGCATTACAAGCAGGAAGTCACAGACTTAGCTGTTAGCAAAGTTGCTCCTGCAGAAACATCCTGCGATTTGGCTGGCGAACTCGAACATTGTTTGCAAAAGTTGAAACCGAATCTTCGGGAATGTTTTCTTTTGTTTTATCGCGAACAGCTTTCTTGTGCGGAAGTTGCTGAGCGAATGCAGTGCCCCGAGGGGACCATTAAAACATGGTTGCACCGGGCGCGTCATCAACTTTCTTCAATATTAAAACAACGAGGGGTCAGTTAAGCTGTCTTCGTTTCTCTTCTGGTTCTTTCCAGAGGAATTTATTTAACCAAAGGTAACGATTAGTGAATTCACAGTCTTATCGTATCAAACTGGAAGCCGCGATCGAACAGCGAGATCAGCTCATGCTGGCCGAACTGGAACGCATCGCAGCAGATTCTCCTGCAACCAAGCGGTTGTGGGAAGACCACAGTTTTCTGGAACAAGCAATTGAAGCCTGGGTCAATTCACCGGCTTCAGTTGATGTTGATTCGATGACGACCAGCTTACCGAAAGCCATGACAGAAGGACCGAGAAATTCGCGACGAACTCGATCTTCGGTTGCCGCAATTTCTGGAATCGCCTGCCTGTTACTATTCAGTTGGATCGCAACAAGCGGAAACCAAACAGAGACGGTATCTCACCAGCTGACCGCTCAAACAGACCCGGCTGCTCAAGCAGACCCGACTGCTCAAAATCCCGGCAAACAAAAGCAAGGGCCTTTTACCCAGGTCAGTCACTCTTATGACCTGGTCGATCAAGGCAGAGCATTATTGCCAAGCGTGATGTCGCTTCCAGTAATTCCTGAAGTCACAATCCAAGTCGCCCAGGAAGTTACTCAAACGTGGGAGCGAATTTCAGTACTGCCCGATGAGATGCAGCAAGTTTGGAAGCAGTTGAACCTGCCAACAACCGAACAACAAGGGGATGAGTCTCTGGATCAGTATCAGGAAACACCAGCTCATCCAGAAACGCCTCAGATCTTCTCGCTGTTTAAGGTGCTCTCTTAACGCGAGTATCTTACCTCTGTGCTTTTCTGTATTCTGTCCTGAATCACGGGCATCAAAGAGATTCCATCCACGGGGCGTTTCGAGGGGTATTCGATGTTCAATGCCTCTAAAATGGTTGACAGGTAATCGATGTCAACCTTGGAATCTGTTGCATTCACATTGAAAATGGAATCCTCGGTCTCGGGCGGCTTCTCATTCTCTTTTCCAACGATTAATATCTGCACTATTAATAGATTCAAAAATCAGGCCTGTACACAATCGCCTGAATGAACCAGTGGCAGGAAGTAGCAAATATCATGGCAAAGCAGAAACCGTTAGCCGGAATCATTATGGGGAGCACTTCGGACTGGCCGACGATGCAGCTCGCTTCACAGATTTTGAGTGAATTCGATGTTCCTCACGAATGCCAGGTTGTTTCGGCTCATCGAACTCCCGATGCGATGTTCGATTATGCGAAACAAGCAGCTGATCGCGGACTGGAAGTGATTATCGCTGGAGCAGGCGGGGCAGCTCACTTGCCGGGGATGGTCGCGTCACAAACAATTTTACCAGTGCTCGGAGTTCCGGTGCAAAGCAAAGCTCTTTCCGGAATGGATTCACTACTTTCGATTGCACAAATGCCCGGCGGCATTCCGGTCGGCACGCTGGCAATTGGGAATGCCGGTGCCAAGAACGCCGGTTTACTGGCATGCAGAATCTTGGCAACTTCCCGGCCCGAGCTGCAAAAAAAACTGACACAGTTCCAGCAAACA
>JAESQE010000235.1 GCA_016765335.1 Planctomycetaceae bacterium | reverse complement strand
CCATTTATAGCTCCCAGAGGGTTTCAATATTAAATTCATTTGAATTTCTTATGCTAACTCAAGGCATTATATTTTATTTATCTAACAATTACCACTCGGCCCCTGTAGTTCAACATACCTCGCAATAGAGAGGCAGGGATGGGAGATGCAGTGCATCCATAATATTCAGATAATTTAATCCGACAATAACTACAAACGCATAGCCAACTACTACAGAGGTTCCCCATAAGTTATGAATTTTCGCGGACGGTATCCAGTTCGTCCAAAAACCAGTCTAATTCTTCCTGGACATGATCCTGTAACCTTCCCATCCGTACATGCAGAAATGCCCCTGCAATAACTAATGGAATCGCTACCGCCAGGCCAAGTGCTGTCGTAAATAATGCGAAACTAATCTCGCCTGCTAAAGCACTGGGGTCTCCGCCCGCTTTCTGGGCATCTGCAATTTTCGCAAATGCCTGAATCATTCCGGAAACCGTACCTAATAGCCCTAGCATCGGGGCAGACTTCACAATCGTGTTAATCCACGAGGCTGCATATTCCAAATTAGCAAGCACGTCCCGCTCAAATTTCCCTGCCAAAAGCTGTCTCAGTTTAGCAGGGGATTTATTTAAGTTCGCAATTGCAACGAGAATCATCTGAGGAACTGCCCGTGACCAATACGCCGGCGTATCGCAAACCCCAGCAATTCCTTCCCAGTCCTGCTTCTGGACCATTTCGAGCACTTGCTCTCGAAACCGGTCCGTTGCAGCGGCAGACATTCTCTTCTCTGCTATTTTCCGAGCCAGCAGCACAACTTGAAAAACACCAAAAATTGCAACCAAAGCCAATGAGATGTAAATCGCATTGGAGGATGCCTGGAAAATCGGGGCAAAATTAAAATCCATAAGGCTATTTTCAAATTATATAAGTCAGTCTTTCCAGACTGATTTGAGGCGAATAATATTCGGAATAAATAATGGTGTGGTGATGAGATCGAAATACTGTTGGTCCGAAAACCTCACTTGTATTTCATTGGAAATGATTCTAATCCATTTCCAGTTCTCGAACCAGAAATGCCCACATGTCGGAAATTTCTTCGATCACTTTTGAAGTTGGCTTTCCTGAACCATGACCAGCTTTGGTTTCAATTCGAATCAACACCGGATTGTCTCCCTTGTGACACTCTTGCAAACGGGCAGCAAATTTGAAACTGTGCCCAGGCACCACTCGGTCATCTGTATCAGCGGTGGTAACCATCGTTGCTGGATACTCAGTTCCCGGTTTCAAATTATGATAAGGCGAATAGGCATACAATGTCTTGAACTGTTCTTCATCATCAGAAGAACCGTATTCGTCAACCCAGTAACGACCAGCTGTGAATTTGTGGAATCGCAACATGTCCATCACGCCCACCGCGGGCAGGCAAGCACCGAACAATTCGGGACGCTGAGCCATACAGGCCCCAACAAGTAAACCGCCATTGCTTCCACCTTGAATGGCCAACTTTTTGCTTGACGTGTATTTGTTGTCGATCAACCACTGAGCTGCACCGATAAAGTCATCGAACACATTCTGCTTTTTGTGGATCATGCCCCCTTGTCGCCAAGCTTCGCCGTATTCTCCACCGCCCCGTAAATTCGCAACACAAAACACGCCTCCCATTTTCAACCACTGTGCCCGAGAGATCGAGAAATAAGGCGTCAACGAAATATTGAATCCACCATACGCATAAAGCAGTGTCGGATTGGTTCCGTCGAGCTTCAAGCCTTTTCGATGTGTAATAAACATCGGAATCCTGGTGCCGTCTTTGCTTTTGTAGAATACCTGCTTGAGTTCGTACTGATCTGAATCAAACTTAATTTGTGATCGTCGAAACAGCTTGCTTTCTCCCGTAATCATATCGTAATGATAAATGCTTGGCGGAGTCACAAAACTTGCAAAGGAATAAAAAGTCTCGGTGTCGCTTCGTTTGCCACCAAATCCCGATGCGGTACCGATCCCGGGAAACGATGCTTCGCGAATGAAGCGACCATCTGGCGTATACATTTTAACGACCGATATCGCATCTTTGAGCGTTCGCACAACCAGCATGTTATTCAAAAACCCAACGCCCTGAATTGGTTCTGGACCTTCAGCTAGAATCTCTCGAAAATTTTCCGGCGATGGTTTTCTGATATCGATCACGATGATCCGTTTGTTGGGAGCATTCAAATCGGTCTTGAAGTAAAACAGATGCCCGTCATTGCCAATGAATTCATATTCGTCTTCGAAGTGTGAAATTAACTCCACCGGAAAAGCATACGGCTCTGAAAGGTCCTTCACATAAATTCGATATTTATCGGATGTTCCTTTCCAGACGGTAATTATCAGGAAACGTCCATCATCAGTCACGGTCGGCCCAAAGCCCCACTTGGGATGATCAGGCTGCTCAAACACAAGAACATCATCACTTTGCGGAGTCCCCACGCGATGATAGTACAGTTTGTGATTCAAGTTCAGGCTCTGAAACGCTTCGCCTTCTTCGGGCTTCGCGAATCGTCCGTAGAAAAAACCTTTGCTATCGGGTGTCCATTCCGTGGAAGTGAACTTGAGCCATTCCAATTTATCGGGAAGCAGCTCCCCGGTAGCAATCTCCATAATCCGCCAAGTTCGCCAATCCGAACCAGCATCTTGAATCCCGTAAGCCAAATACCGCCCATCATCACTGAAAGAGGTGCCCGATAACGCAATCGTTCCATCCTTTGACCAAGTGTTTGGATCGATCAGCAGTTTCGGTTCGCCATCCAGAGAATCCATCTGGTACAATACCGATTGATTTTGCAGCCCGTTGTTTTTGTAGAAATAGTATCGTTCGCCAACTTTGAAGGGCGAAGAAAACTTCTCGTAATTCCACAGCTCGGTCAGTTCTTCTTCGATCTTCTTCCGAGCAGGAATTTGAGACAGATACGTATCGGTGACTTTATTTTCTGCCTCGACCCAGGCAGCAACTTCCTTCGATTCCCGCACATCATCTTCGAGCCAGCGGTATTCGTCTTTGACCTTTGTGCCGAAATAGTCGTCCGTCTGATCCACTTTGCGAGTTTGTGGGTACTTATATTTCTGAGCTTGCAAGTCGTTATCCATCATCATTGAAGAGTTCGCAAAAACGATTACACAGAACAGCATCCCCGTAAAACGGCTCGTCATCTCTGATCCCTTTATTAAGAACACCGCAAGAATACGCACGGCGAAGAAGTGTCAAAACAAGCACCTATTAATTCAAATCGAGCACAGGCATTCCTGTCTGCTTCATTTGATCATGCCTTAATTTCAGGCAGACAAGAATGTCTACCCTCCACGGAGCAATGTCATTTGAATTCATAGAGGTTCCCAAACAAAAAATTTCCAAAGAGAGGAACTCCAGTTAGTATGATAATCATTCCTGACGGTTTGTCACATGGACGGGGCCATCTATTTGAAATAGCAGGAAATTTCGCAGACAATCAAATTGTGTCAAATTCTTAGATTTTAAGGCAAAACAGACCAAACAACCCGGCCCATTACAAAACCGCCCACCTACGTACCTGCATCATTCTGATTAAGGAATCACTAAAAAACTGGTTCTCCCCCTTACGAAGGGGGAGTTATACGCATTCGCGTATTTGTTCGCGCGTTGTGTGTTCCCTAAGTCCTTGTCAGTACAAGGCCACGAGCTAGTAGCTTCGTGCAAGTATTAATTGAGTTTGGTATTAGAGGGTTTTTTGTCCTGCTGGTTATGCTCAAACGGTTTTTATGAAGCTCTGGAATTCAATTTTCAGAGGATTCCTTAAGGAACATTCCCGTTGTCCAGCAAATAAATGTAATGCCGAGGTAGCCGATGCCAATTCCGTAGGCGGAAAAGAGGTAGGAATCGGGCGATGTTTCAGAGAAAGGCATTAAATAGTCAACATCGTTACCTTTAAGGGTAAAGGCGTGCATCAATCCCAAAAACGTGAACACAGCTGCAATCAGCGACCAGAATCCAGCAACATAAAACTTGCGGTCAAGTAAGCAGGCCGAAATTGCTGCCAAGATCATACACGTGAAAATGTATCCCCGTTCTAACGAAATTAACCCTTCGATCAGAAAACCGTTGACGTCCGCATCGGGATTGGCCGTTAACACATCTTGGATTGTGTTTCCACCTGCGGAGAAAAATGCGCCATACATCACAGTTGCGCCCCAGGCTGCAATCGCTGGAAACAACCCGATGGCCACAGCCGGGGCGTGATGCTTTTCGGTCGCCTGGAATGCCTGTGCCGTAATAATGACACCAATCCAAAGCACAATCGCCACACCAGCTTCAATTGGAATCAGACTCGAAGCCAATCCGATCATCCCCGAAAAGCAGATTAACGTAATGACGATTCCGTTAAGCGTAGAATACCCTGCACGAGAACCCAACGCTTTCCAGCCAGGATGTCCAATATATATTGTCGTGGGAAAACAGCTACCAAACATCGCAGCCAACATCGTCCCCAGTCCATTAACCGCCATCGAAGGAGCCGTCGCAAAACGATCTCCGCCCGCCTGTGCAGATTCAATGTTTTGCAAACTGCCAACCACATTAAATAATCCCATCGGAATAATCACCGACAAAAATCCGACCCACTGCTTCCAATCCTGAAACAGCACAAACAGTTCCTGACCAATAAATATCGGCGGAAACCACCCGAGCGTCCGCAACTGCGTTTTGACAGCTTCTGGATCCATGACGCTATTTGTGATCCATACCGGCGGGTTTGTCAGATGAGGCGTTATCGCAGTCAATCCCCAGGCAACAGCTGTTCCTGCCAAAACAGCAAGCAATCCGCCCGGTAATCCCAATGGAAAGCGACTCTTTGAAAACATCGCAATAAGTATCAGCCCCAGCGGAACCATCGCAATCAATGGCTTGTGAAAAATCTGTAGTGTGAATGTCATTGCAATAAAACCGATTGCAATTCCAGCTAACGTCGAAAGTAGCGCTGCCCGAGGAGTNTGCTTGCGAATCGATTCAGCAAAGAACGAACAAACAAATTCAATCACGCCACTTCCAAAACATGCAATCAAGCCCATCTTCCAAGCTGCTTCCACACTTCCGGTCCGTGCATAAACAGGAGCAATCACAAAGAAGATGAAAACCAACATCGACGGCGTGTTAATACCATAAGGCAACGCTGTCACATCGGATCGGTTTTCACGGGCTGCCAGTCGATGTGCCTGCCAGGCGTAGAAAAGATTACCGAAAAGAATACTGACCGCTGCCCCCGGGAAAATGTAGCGGTACAGGTAAACGGAATCTTCACCAGTCATCCCACAAATATGCGGATTGCTACACAATGCCAAGATAGCCAGAAACTGCACAAGGTTATCGATAAACAAACCGAAAAACCCGTCAATATCCCTCTTCACAAAAAACGGATACCTCTGTGACATGCGTAACTTTTCCTGTTGCGAATTTATTAATAGAGTACGCAGAGCAAAACACCAAGAGAATTAAACCAGCAAAGTCAGTGAATTCTATTTCCCCTGAAACTTTTTCTTCTTTTCAGGATCTTCAAGAATCAAAAATCTACCTTCTTTTTCGTCGTAAGCAAAGGTCTGATAATCGGGCAGGGCATTGAACTCCATGTTCGTCTGCTTGATCAGCGTCACGATTTCTTCATAAGTCGGGTTACGATCATCCGTCGCTTTCATCAAGTCGATCTGATGCTGGAAATTGAGAACATTAATTCGGGAAGAAGCTGAGATGTATCCTTCCAATGCGACCGAGAGCGGGTCACTGCCTGTGATTTTGTTTTCAACTTCAATCAATTTCGGGTTATCCGCCATCGCCTTGTTCATGTCTGCGACTTCCGATGTTTTCCGTTTGAGAAGATTCGGTCTTTTCTCTGGAGCCGGTGCCGCGGCCTGTCCGGCTGGTTTTGGATCGGCCTCTTTTTTACACCCGGGCAATAGCATTGTCGCGATCAAAAAACATGCCATCAAATATTGAATTGTTCGCCGGCCCATGGTGCTGCACTGTTTCTGATTGAACATTAATCTCTCCGCGTGGTTAATTGTCAGTCGATCAAAGCAGACTGATTAATACTCAGTTGCTCGAAAATACTATAACAAACCAATTCGCCCGATAGAATACGCAACAACCCCAAGAGAGTATTTTCTTCTTACGACTTGCCCCAATCGATTGCATTAATAGCTTCAGATTGTGTATTAATAGGACATCAGTTTGTTTTACCTATGAATTCTTCACTCGCAATTCACTCAATAGGAACACTCGTATGATTCAGCGTCGTGAATTTCTCAATCGCTCTTTTCTCGCTAGCGCCACCTGCATCAGCTTGCCTTTGGTTGATTTGCGTAAGGCGATTGCAAATGAGCCTACTTCAATCGACTTGGTCTCATATCAAATCAAACGCAGTACGCCCACGAAGTTTTATGATGGGAAGAAGTGCTGGTGCCATCCTCGTGCTGGGATTGTTCCGGGAGCAGGAGAAAACGGTCAGCCACGCGTTGTGTTAACAATGAACTCGTTGACAGTTTCGGGCAGCGATGTTTTCGAGGGACTGTTTGGCATGATCACTGATGATCTGGGAAAGNCCTGGACCAAACCAACCGAAATCAAAACCCTGGCCCCGCGTTTCGAAACAATCAATGGGGAAAAACGACCGGTGGCAGTGAGTGACTTTTGGCCGGGATGGCACGCGAAGACGAATACATTACTCGGGACCGGGCATACTGTTGTTTACACCCCCGAATGGAAGGTCACCAATCCTCGACCTCGGCATACATCGTTTTCGGTTTACAATGCAACAACGAATCAATGGGCGAGTTGGAAAANGTTACAGATGCCTGATNNACCAGAATTTNANAATTCTGGAGCGGGTTGCACTCAACGCTTTGACGAACCAGATGGCTCAATCCTGCTGCCTATTTCTTTTCAACCCCCCGGCAAGAGTTCGTCTGTAACAGTTCTGAAGTGCCAGTTCGATGGAACCGATCTCACCTATCANCAACAAGGGAGCGTCATCGCAGTGGATGATAAAACAAGAGGTATCGGGGAAGCTTCTTTAACTAAATTTCAAAGTGATTATTTCATCACCATTCGTCACAACGAACGTGGCTATGTCGCAAGAAGCAAAGATGGACTGCATTTCGAACCTCACAAACCTTGGACGTTCGATGATGGCAAACCGCTGGGAAGTTACAACACCCAACAGCATTGGGTCACACATAGCGATGCACTGTATCTTGTTTACACGCGAAAAGGGGCAAACAACGATCACATTTTTCGACATCGGGCACCGCTGTTCATGGCACAGGTTGATCCAAAAAAAATGTGTATCATCCGCAGCACAGAACAGGTTTTAGTACCACAGCGAGGGGCACGACTTGGCAACTTCGGAACGACCTACATTAACCCCGAAGAATCCTGGGTCACAGTCTCTGAATGGATGCAAACCTGGGGGCCGAACTACGTTCTGCCTGTAGATAACAAATACGGCAGCGATGGCAGTTTGTGGATTGCTAAAATTCTCTGGAAAAAACAGAATAGAATATGAACCATCCCATGTTTTCTGCGTTAGTCTCAATTGTAAAGCGTTTTTCTCATTCTTACTAACGCCTTGAATATCAATAGAAAGTCAGAAGACATGAAGCAGTACAGAGTCGTTCTTTATCAGGAAAATATGCTCGGATCCCTTCTTTTAGGACAATCGAAAATTGATCCAGCGAAATTCACCGAGTTCCTCAACGAACATGCAGCTCAAGGCTGGAGAGTTGTGACAATGGAAAAAGAGATCCGGCGAATGCTGCTGTTCTTCCAACGCGAAGCATTCATGGTCATTCTTGAACAAGAAGCCCGTTAATTTTACATGGGTTATAAGTAGAGTGTGAATCACCGCACTCTACTTTTTTTTCAATCTACCAGGAGATAGTGCATTGCCTGCAATCAAAACAACAAGAGTATTTCTCGCCAGCCTACTGGCTCTGGTAACGCTCTGCTCTACGATGCCGTCTTACGCAGAACAACCCGCGCAGGCTTCTGAACAAGTAGATCAAAAAACCGAATCCAAACCTAAAGCAAAACGCAGAAGAGGCCGAGCAGTCAAAAGCGAACCCCAAGGGCTTATTCGTGTTTCCAAAGAAACAACCTTCTTCACCGAACCACTTTTCGAAAACGGACGGGTTGATTACCTCGCTGCTTTGAATAACTACGAAAAGCCAGAAGGCTTAACGCTCCATAACAACGGAGCAGTCTACTTCATCAAAGCCATCGGAGTACAAGAAAATCCTCCCAGTGCCCACACCATCAATCAATGGAAAGCTTTGGGGCTTTCAAAAGATGGCAAAGGCCTGGCAGCATTTCCGACGAAAAAAGATCCAGCGATGATCGATTCCGGGAAATACACCAAGCTGAAAACGAAGTCCCTCACCGGAACTGAAAAAAACAAACGACNAGACGAACTTCTTGATACTTTAACAAACACAGAAATCGGCCCGTGGAAAAAATCCGACCTGCCGGATACCTGGCAATGGATTCAAATGAATGAAAAGTCTTTGGATCTTCTCGTGCAAGCAACCAAGCAGCCGCTGTTTTATCTGCCTTATGCCTGGAACAATAAAGAAGAATCTCCAGAAATTTTGATTGAAATTTTACTTCCAGGTGTCCAAAACTCTCGTGTGTTTGCACGGCTTCTTGCCATGCGGGCCTTGAACCACCTGGGAGAGAATCGCCCCCAGGAAGCTGCCAACGATTTATTGGCCCTGCATAAATTTGCTCGCCAAATTGGGTACGGTGGAACATTAATCGAAGTGTTGGTTGCAATTGCCCTGGATAGTATCGCATTTAAGGGCGACCAACAATTGGTTCAGCNCCCCGGTTTTTCAGTGAGCGATTTAAAGCAATATGCAAAAACAATTCAATCACTTCCTCCGGTGACTAACATGAAAGACTCGCTTAATATTTATGAGAGATGCGTGGGGCTTGATTCAGTCCAGAGATTGGCTCAGCCTACNGGTAAAGATATGAAGCTAGGAGTCATGGCTTTAGGACTCCCCGCTTCCTTTCAAAAGACTTTGCAAGCATTAACCTTTGACTGGAATTATGCCCTGGTTATTTTTAATGAGTATTACGACCAGTTAGATGAAATCAATCAGAAACCGTATCTTGTTCAACAGAAACTTTTCGAACAAAAACTGCAAGAACTGAAAGAAACTCAGAAAAAACTAACTGGTTTCTCGCTGATCACTCAAGGCGTGCTGCTTGGTAGAAAAGCTCGTACAGAAATGTTCACAGACATTCTCAAAAGCCTTCTCATCCCAGCTTTCAAACAGGTATTCATTACTGAGCAACGAGGCTTGCTAAAAAAAGAGCTGGCCTTAACACACATCAGTCTGGAACTTTACAAACGAGACAACGGCATATACCCCGAGAAGTTAAACATGCTGGTGAATGAGTATATTGCAAAAGTCCCGCAAGACCGTTTTGTTGAAAAACAGAATCTCAAATACACCTCAAACGGAAAGAGCTTCACTCTGTACAGCGTCGGCCCAGATGGAATCGACAACGAAGGTTCTGATAATCCAAACGCAAAAAGGGAGTATGATGTCGTTGTGAAAGTCCCGTAGGTACGCGACCTGCCTTTAAACATTTCTGAGCGGCAAGGCGCTAGCCTAATGGTACTTACTTTACTTTGGTGACATGGGATTGTGTTTGTTTTTTCGTTTTGCGAAATGGGTTGACTTCGGACGTTTGCCCCACGCAATCAGCCGCAGGGCACTGGCCTCGGTTACGATACCCGGTAAAAAATGAACAAAAGGGTGGCTGGGGTGCAAAGGAAATTTCGAGGAAATTATAGCCAGCCCATGCAAAACTGACTGGACCTGACAGGTAATTGTTCTGGCCCCAGAAGTATCCAACATCTGGGGCCAGAACCACTTTCTTGATGCAATCCATAATCTGCAAGCACAGCTCAAGTACAATTCCGAAATCGATTTGCGCCCCAGCCACCCCTTCATCGAATCAATCGTGAGTTTACGAACATAATTTCTAAAGTAAGTGCCATTAGGCGCTAGCCGCCGGTTGAATCATGACTGGATTAGAATTTGCATAATTCGGTTGATTACACAATCATCATCTTACCCCTGCACAACTTTCCCTGTTGCTCCTTGGTGTGACTGTAGCTTCACATTTCATTACCGGCGGCTAGCGCCTTGCCGCTCACTTATTTAGAGAAAACTGCGAAAGCGTGTCGCATCGCTGCGGTGGCGTAAACGAGGGGATACATTCTTTCGAAGTACCATAGTTTGGCGAAGTAGAAACCAATTGGTGTGGGATTCGAAAGTTCCCCCGCTTCGATTTGCTCACAAAGCCAAGAAATTCCTTGTTCGATTTGCGTCTGGTCAGCCCGCATTTGAGTGAGTGCTTCCAGTACCAACGAGGTTTCTTCAACCGAACTGGGGGTATTAACAGCTCCGCCCCAACCGCCATCTTTGTTTTGAATGGAACAGAGAAACTGAGCAGCCTTTACCGCTTGGCTGCAATCTTTTTGATCGGTGTCTATGTAAGCTAATAGAACTCGGGAGGTGCCGTAGACTGGGTTTTCGTCGGCGGTTGCAAACTGGTTCCCAAACCACAAAGGCAACCAGGCCCCGTCTGCCCGTTGCTGTTTTGTTAAGAACTGAAAGCCACGATTCGTCGCGGTTTTACAGTCATGAAAAACCGCCAGATTTGGTGCAACATCAGTTGAATAAACATGTANTGCTCGCAGAGCGTGTGCAGTGATGTCCTGCGAACTNCGATCAAAAGGCAACTTCNCCCAGCCTTTACAAAATGTTGGCCAGCCCCCATCACGATTCTGCAAACTCAACAACCAATGCACGCCATGATGAACCGCCTGGTTGATTTCCTTGTGACGCGATTCTGGGACNCGCGACTTCAATTTCAATATTGCAAGAATCGCACCAGGNGTATCGTCAGCATCCGGCACGCCGCCCGATAAGTCTGTCCAAGCCCAACCGCCGGGGTCTGCATTCGTAAATGGATGCACCTGTTTGTACTGTTGCCCGAGCAACCAATCGAGTAGCGGCTCGACTTGTTCTTCCGGTAAATCATCCCCCAGTGAATTGATACTCAGCGTCGTCACCCAGGTTGCTAAGTTGGTATCAATCGGCCAGCTGCCATCTTCGCAAACCGACTTTACTAAGAAACGAATTGCCTCATGAACGACCGGATGATCTGCCTCGCCTGCTTCTGCTAAAGACATCGTGACGAAACTTGTCAACGGAGTCGCTTCCAGAAATCCGCCCGTTGGTGGTTGAATACGTTGCAACACTTTCAGGCTTTTCGCGGTGGCAAAATTACGCAACCATCGCCAATGTAAAAACCAGGTCGGTTGCTTGCGATGTTTTAGTAATCCAATTGCGATCAATGCAGGGAGCGCATAGCTGACGACCGGAAGCTGAGCCCATTTGTACCAATTGGCCGGCAGGCAAGAAAGTTCAAAAGGCAATTGACTGACCTGCGACAAGGCACCGATCCGGACAATGCACATTGCATCAAAATGGGAACCGAAAACGTGCGATCTTTCCCGTATCGTTTTTTGACAGCCTCAACGCCTCCAACGTGATTGATATGCTGGTCCGTCTTTACGATCCATTGCTTAGTGAATTCTGAAGCTATTCCGTATTGCCCAGTTGTTGCAGTAAAGACTGCCCGCACGAGCATTGTTGTGGAAATGTTGCTGATACTTTTTGTTGTATCGCCCCAGCCGC
>JAESQE010000234.1 GCA_016765335.1 Planctomycetaceae bacterium | reverse complement strand
CGTGATGACTTTGGGAATTTTCGAGCCATAATTGTACTGAGCCAGCGATTTCCATTGAGCAAAAGTTTTTTGATATCGTTGTTCATCTTCCTCCGCGACTGAGCGAGTCAGCTTGGAAGGGTTTTTATTTGCGACAGCTTCAATGGCTGCACTCATCCCGCCGAGCTTTGAAGAAATGATGCAGAATGTAACGACCCCCAAGACCATGAAGACCAACGTCTGAAACGTATTTGCCCATGCGGTTCCCCGCATTCCGCCAAAAAAGACGTAGACCAGAACGACAAAACAAATCGCCAACGAACCAAGCCAGGGCGGAATACCGTAATCGTACAAAGCAAAGGCCGATGTAAACGCACCTTCGGTGACGCTGTTGATGACTGCCCCTGAAGCCATTACTCCAATAAGCAGATAAGGAATGACAAGGCCGATAAGAATTGGAAACAGCAAAATGCCAATTTTGTCGCTGTCTAATCGATCACGAAAAAACTGAATTTGTGTTGTGTATCCATACTTCTTCCCCAGCGCCCAAAGCTTCACGCCGAGCACGAAAAAGCAGAGGGAGTGAATAATTCCCGAAGAACTGGCCAGCATTCCATAGACGCCAATTCCTTCTTTGAACGCTTCGCCACTGGAACCAACCAACGCAAAGGCGGTCATCGTGGTACCAAAAATGGACATCAACAACAGGAACGGACCAATCGAGTGACTGGCCAGCATGTAATCTTTGCTGGTCCCTTTAAACATTCGACTGGAGAAAATTCCAAGAATTAACAACAGTGACAAATAAGCACAAATAATCAGTAACGGTGTCACGCCTCACCCCCATTGTCTGTAGCAGAAGATGAAGCTGGTTCAGCTTGATCAAGATGTTCCGGCCAGGCATAGATTGTCGCCAGCAGCCAAGTCAAAGAAGCCGCAACCGAAATGCAGGCATGATAAAACAAGCCGATGGGAATGATGCCGAAGATTAATCGGGAATCATCCCACAACCAGAAATCCTGGTGGATGATGAGCAACAACAGAATAAGCCCGCAAATGACNTATTTCATGGTGAATTCTCGCACAGTATTTAAACGGCGGCAGGTTACAACAGGTAGGAACAATTATTCGTTATTTGAGGGATGAGCTGAGATTGCAACCCAAATAGTATTGCTGATCTCAATATCACCCCATGCCGAAGTCATTTAAGTCTACCAATGTAATGCACGAGAAAAAAGTGTAGTGATAGTGTAGTGATTCAGAACAACTCAGTTGCTCAAAAAAACGATTTCATGCAGTGCACGGTGATTTATCTATTCTCATCTCGATCTGAAACCAGCTGAAATCAGGAGCCAAAGGCCCTGTCTCATCAATGATCTTGTATGTTTATGTCGATTCCTGACAAGAACTTCTTTGAATTTCGCCTTGGCCCCGGTTACAATAAAGCGGTTGCGAACATGTCGTGACTGCCTGCCTGCATTGGCTATCTATTCCTGTTCAGCAGGGAAGAATAGGCCTCCTACCTGACAATTTGTTGTACCCAAGAACAGTTCCCTTGAGATGGGCATGGTATCATCATGCCTTGGTTCAGATCATCTGATTGCCAATCCAAGTACGTAACCAATTTGGTTTTGGTCAGCATTGAAAAATAGGAAGAGGAAACAATGATTTCTCGTCGAGGTTTTTTGACTCATTCAGTGGCAGGCTTAGCTGCTGGCTCCGTGCTGCTTTCAGGCCAGAACACTGCNCGGGCGAATGTTGCTCAAAATGAAATCGTCTGGCACGATGTTCGAGACTGGGGCGTGGAAGGCAAAGGTTGGGACGATACCGAAAGATATTTTGATCGCCTGCCTGCCCGCGCCAAAGGGAAAGTTCGCCCAGCGGTTTGGAGTTTGTCTCGACATTCTGCGGGAATGCTCGTGCGATTTCAGAGNGATGCCACATCAATCCATGCCCATTACAAAGTGACGTCTTCAAATTTGGCGATGCCTCACATGCCTGCGACCGGGGTTTCGGGTCTCGATTTGTATGCAGAAGACGACAAAGGAAACACTCGCTGGCTGGCAGTCACCAAGCCCAATAANCAGGAGATGAAAACTGCTTTCATTTCAGGAATCAAACCGGGCTTGCGAACTTACACGGTTTACCTGCCATTGTATAACGGAACAGAATTCCTAAAGATTGGAGTTCCAGCTGGCACGAAGTTCGAACCAATCGCACCCCGCGAAGANAAACCACTTCTGTTTTATGGCACCTCAATTACACACGGTGCCTGCGCATCACGACCGGGCATGCCGCATCCTTCGATTTTGGGACGGCGTTTTAACAGGCCGATTATTAACCTCGGTTTTTCCGGCAACGGGAAACTGGAAAAAGAGGTGGGGGATTTTTTGTGCGAACAAGATCCCGCAGTTTATATTCTGGACTGCTTGCCGAACATGATGGAAAAAGAAGTCGCTGAGCGAGCCGAACCGTTTGTCAGACAACTTCGCAAAGCTCGACCCAATACTCCGATCTTAATGGTTGAAGATCGAACATATCCCAACTCGCCGTTTCTACCGAGCCGGCAAGTACGACACGCAACCAGCCGGGCGGCTTTTCAAAAAGCGTACAAAAATCTACTCGATGCAGGTTTTGACAAACTAGGTTACATCAAAGGAGAAACACTTCTGGGAGATGACCGGGACGATACAACAGACGGTTCTCATCCATCGGATCTTGGGTTTTATCGACACGCGGAAGCCTTTGAACCTGCGTTGAGAAAATTGCTGGATTCGTGACAGATATTTGTTATTCAATGGTTTAGCCGCCGGTGTATCAGCAATGCAGAATGCACCGAGGGCTAGTTCCCGATCACACGTATTGATAACAACGTATTAAGATTTAATTCGTTTCGAGCTGGGTCTTGACCCAGCCTACAAATAATTTAAGAGCGCAAAGATGATTGCTTCACAGAATGAATTTCTGATTGCAAAAACGCGTCGGCATCTGTTCCAGGATTGCGGCGTGGGTCTCGGGAAAATTGCATTGGCTTCGTTGATGGCTGGCTCTTTGAATTCAGGGTCAACCGCAAACGCGAACCAAGGCAGCGAGCGATCAGAACTTCCTCATTTTCCGGGCAAAGCGAAACGCGTCATTTATCTGTTTATGGCCGGTGCACCGAGTCAGCTGGAGTTATTCGATTACAAGCCGAAACTGAAAGAACTGGAAGGCAAACCGATTCCTCCTTCGGTGATTAAAGGACAGCGGTACGCGTTCATTCAACCAGATGCCGCAGTGCTGGGGCCTCGTTTCAAATTCTCTCAACACGGGGAATCGGGCTTACAGCTTTCCGAAACGCTGCCTTATCTTGGACAGGTGGCTGATGATATTACGTTGGTGCGTTCGGTGCATACCGATTTATTCAACCACTCGCCCGCTCAACTGTTTATGAACACTGCTTTCGGAATTCCCGGACGTCCGAGCATGGGGGCTTGGCTCAGCTATGGACTGGGAAACGAAGCGAACGACTTGCCAACGTTTGTCGTCTTGAAAAGTGGAGGCAGCTTGAGTGGTGGTTCGGGAATGTGGTCAGCTGGATTTTTGCCTGCACGACATCAAGGAGTTCCGTTTCGCGGTCAGGGTGATCCGATTCTGCACGTTTCTAACCCCAAGGGAATCGATACGCGTGCCCAGCGAGATTCTTTGGATTTGATTAAAAAGCTGAACCAGGTACAATTCGATAAATTACAAGATCCCGAAATCGAAACACGGATCAGTGCTTATGAAATGGCGTTTCGTATG
>JAESQE010000233.1 GCA_016765335.1 Planctomycetaceae bacterium | reverse complement strand
TGAATGAATCGCTGTGTGAGTCATTTTGAAGTGTGTGAATCTTTCAGACTCGTGTTGTTTATTCTGTAAAGCAGTCTGTATGCCAAACTTGACAGACTCGCCCGGGATTGATTCATTGGGGCAGGGGTAATGTTTCTTATCCTGTATCATAGTAACGGGTTACGAGAAGTATGGCGCGGTGTTTATTTGCCGTGTTACTCAAGGATGTGGAATTCTTCCATGTTGCTGAATATCAACACCAAATGAAGTAAAAAGACTAGTAGTTGACGTAACGTTATTTAAGGTAATAGGTTACGGCAATGGTGTGTTTTGGAGTGATGTCGAGATTTGGCATCGTTGAATTCGTCTTATCTTGTCATTCCGGGAGGATGTACAAGGAGTAACTGGCTAGGCAGTGGCTTGTGGGTCGAGAATAAATAAGTGAAATGAAATGAGTTCCATTTCAAAATGCATCTTGCCTGATTGACTTAAGTGTTATAAAATCGACGCATTAGCAAGATGCGATCTTCAGCGGGGTTGAAAGAATTTCAGCCCCGGTTAATAAAATGAGTTTTCCCTAAATTGATATATCAATAAGGAGCCGTCTGATGCGGAATTCCGCTTATCCTGCCTGGTTAGTTTGTTTCTGTTTATCGTTGACCATTATCTGGTCCCAAGTGGCATTAGCCGAGGAGAAGGATGATACCTATGAGTTGATGCGTCTATTTGTCGATACATTTGAGGAGATCGATAAAAATTACGTCAAGGATATTGATCGCCGGGATTTAGTCGAAGCAGCCATTCGAGGCATGCTGGTTAAGCTCGATCCTTATTCCAGTTACATCAGCCCAGATCGTCTTTCTGCATTTGAGCAGGATGTTCAGCAAGAGTTTGGCGGGATTGGTATTCAGGTTCATTTTAACCCTGTTCATCGTAAACTGATTGTGATGACACCGCTTCCAGGGACACCCGCTTACAGAGCAGGTGTCCGGGCTGGGGACCCAATTATTAAAATCGAGGATCAGGATGTTGCAGACTTTGAAGTAGGGCAGGAGTTGAATTCAGCTATTAAGCTTCTCAAGGGGCCAGCTGGTAAGAAGGTTACTTTGACTGTCAGGCACGAGCCAATTATTTCAAAGAAAGGCGAGGGATCTTCTGAACCTGCCAAGGCAGAGACTCTTGAAATGGAGCGAGCTGTGATCAAGGTCGCTACCGTGACGGGAGATCGCTACAACCCGGATGGCAGCTGGAACTTCATGCTTGAAGATCAGGAAAAAATTGGATACATCCGCTTGTCTCACTTCGGTCGTAATAGTGCAGCCGAACTTCATTCAGCGATGGAAAAGTTGCAGGAAGGTGGAGTCGAGGGGCTGGTTCTCGATTTGCGTAATAATCCCGGTGGGCTACTAATTTCTGCGACTGAAATTTCTGATATGTTTATTGAAAAGGGGAAAATTGTCAGTACGAAGGGCAGGAATACTCAGGAGCGAACCTGGCGGGCAAAAAAACGAGGCACATTTAGTGGGTTCCCGATGGCAATTCTCATTAACCGTTACAGTGCTTCTGCGAGTGAAATTGTCAGTGCCTGTTTGCAGGATCATGACCGTGCAGTCATTGTTGGAGAACGGTCTTGGGGAAAAGGTTCCGTCCAAAATATTATCGAACTGGAAAGTGGAAGCAGTGCTTTGAAGTTGACGACAGCCAGCTATCATCGCCCTAGCGGAAAAAATATCCATCGTTTTCCAAAAGCAAAAACAGAAGATGAATGGGGAGTGATGCCTGATAAAGAGCATGGCGTCCGTTTCTCTATCAAGCAGATGAATGAGTACCGTAAGTTCCGCAACCTGCGAGATGTGCTCAGCGATAAAGGTCCAGAGAAATCAGAATTTGAAGATACGCAATTAAAAAATGCTTTGGATTATGTTCTCTCACAGTCAGGAGAACCCGAAGAGGAAAAGAAAGCTGAGAAAGAACCTGCCCCCGAAAAGAGCAAAGAAAAGAAGGCAGCCGTCTTGGATCACNAATTCTTTGTTGTCCCTTTGCGAACGGTACTGTAATGACCATGCCGGGGCGTTGCGGTGAAGTATTGTTTNGTTTTGAGATTAGGCTTTTGGTTATAGGTTCTTGAGTGGCGATTTCGTGAAGAAGTATTTGCTTTCTATTGAGTCGACTTGCGACGAGACAGCTGCGGCTGTGATTGATGAGGATCGTCAGATTCTCAGTTCGGTTGTTTCGTCACAGATTGATCTCCACGAAAAATATGGCGGAGTGGTTCCCGAAATTGCTGCCCGGGCACATTTGGACCGCATTCTTCCGGTCATCAACGATGCACTGCAACAATCAGGGGTTTCGTTGAGGGACCTGAACGCCGTTGCGGTTGCGACGCAACCGGGGCTAGTGGGATCTTTGCTTGTGGGGGTCACTGCGGCCAAAACACTGGCCATGCTGCTGAAAGTGCCTTTGATTTCGATTGATCATATTGCAGCTCATCTTTATGCCTGCCAACTCGATGCAGGTGAAGATGTATTCCCAGCTGTGGGTCTGGTGGTCAGCGGCGGGCATACGAATTTGTACGATTGCAAATCAGCTTTGAATCTTCAGCTGCTTGGTTCCACTGTTGACGATGCAGCAGGAGAAGCTTTTGATAAAGTGGCTCAAATTTTAGGGTTAAGTTATCCCGGAGGCCCAGCGATTGAAGAAACTGCAAGAAACGGTGATTCGAAAAAGTTTCGGTTTCCTCGTGCATTCTTGAAAGAGGATCGGCTGGCATTCAGTTTTAGTGGTTTGAAAACAGCAGTCCTTTATCAGACGAATGGGCAGCCCGGGGCACATAAGCAGCCTCCAGAGTTAACCCCGCAGCGAGTTGCAGATCTTGCAGCTTCGTTTCAGCAAGCAGTGGTTGATGTTCTGGTTGAGAAATGCAAGCAAGCAATTCAACGTGTAAGCTACGAAACACTTTGTATCGGCGGAGGAGTTGCAGCCAACAGTCTACTTCGTGCAGAGCTGGACTTAATGTGTAAGCAACAGGGGATTCGATTAATTATAGCTCCGATGAAATACTGCACAGACAACGCTGCAATGGGAGCCATTGCCTGGGAAAAATATGAAGCGAAAGACTTCTGCGGCCTCGATCTTGATCCCACCCCGGGACTTGTTCGCGCCCGGTGACTTCTACTTTATCTACAATTGATTTTACGCGAATGCGTATTATTGAGGGATTGAGTTTTGTGAAAAGTATTCTGGGGTGGGCCAAAGTATTTTGACGCTAACTCCTTGCTTGGAATCCTGGTGATTCAAGAGGATTGAACCTTCATGAAGAGTCACAAATCGCCAGGCTTTGCATAGTCCAAAACCCAGGCCACGACCGGCTTGCCTGCCTGAGTAGAAGGGATCAAATAAGTGTTTGGCCTCGTTTGGGCTTAAGCCTCGCCCGTTATCAGTGATGTCAATTTCCAGAAAATCATTTTGATCAGATGCCGGTTGAGCAGTTAGGCTGACTTGGGATGATTCGGTTGAAGGATGAAAGGCATTACGAAGCAGTTCGCAGATCACCGCCTGGAATTGTTCGATATCAGCAGAGACTTCCAGTTCATTGGGTAGCTCGCAAATGAGCTTCGGAATGGGGGTGCTTGTCTGCTTTTGAAGTTGTTTGCGAAGATTGTCGGCCAGCTCAGGAATGACTTCTGAAATGTTGCATGTTTGTCGATTCGGAAGTGGCGGGTCAGCAAAAAGCATGACATCGCCAATCATGTCACGAATTCGCAGCGCCTGTCCGGCGATTGTTTCCAACGCTTGGCGTTTAACTTTGTCTTTTTCGCGATTGAGTAGCAGTTGTGACCGCCCTAGAATAACTGCAAGCGGGTTATTGATTTCGTGACCGGCAGCAGCTGCAAACTCTGTTAAAGCATGCAAGTGATCGAGGTTTGGAGAGATCTGTTTTTGCTTTGTGGATTCGATTGAATTTTTCTTAGGCGAACTCATTTGGATTGTCCGACGAATAAAATAAGATAGCCGAGCAAGAACTGCGCTGCTCGACTATCTTTATGTTTCAACGAAACCTTGCAGAGGTTCCCTGTAGTCATTAAATAGTTACAGGTTCGACATCCAGTAACTTGCAAATACGTGCCATTAATTGGTCGGTTTCAAATGGTTTCTGCATGAACTCATTGGCACCAGCTTCTTTGAGTTCATCAATTTTTTCGCGTTCAACCATTCCGCTGATGCAGATGATTCGAACGTCATCCATTGATTTATCGTTACGGACTCTTTGGCAAACTTCTTT
>JAESQE010000232.1 GCA_016765335.1 Planctomycetaceae bacterium | reverse complement strand
AAACAGATTCGACTTGTCTACCAATTCCTGTGCAGCATTTCGAAATCCAATTTGTCGAACTTCGTGCCCCCCCACAACAAACTGATCCCAACCAGCAAACGGCGTCTTCTGGAACAGAGACAACTCGGTCACTAGACCGGTTTGAGGAGCAATCCCTTTTTGCAAAGCAGCCAGCCCAATCACAGAAGTTGTCGCAACTCCTCCCCAAGCTCCAATGAACCAGATTCCTATTTTTCGTTCACTCATTACGTTTCGACTTCAATTTTCTTAATTTTGACTCTTCGCGGCTCTCTGTCGAATGCCGGAAAAACAAGGTGAGATAATAGTGGCTGGAAGCTGAAACTTTCCTCAGCTTGTGATTTAATAGATCAACAAAACTAATTGTAAATTTGATTGAACTGGAGTCTTTCGAGCAAGCCAGATATTGACCAGCCCGATGTTGGTTACCAGTATTTTTCAAAATGAATGTTGCCAGGCTCACGACCATGGGCAAGCACCAAGCCTTGATTGCAAAGGATTTCAATCATGCCTTTGGTTTCAGGAAACTGTTGCTTTCCTTCGCTGTTTTTCTCTGGAATGCCAATCATATCAGGATTCCCGCACAAAAACACATGCGTGCGAGCAGGATCAATGGCCCATCCAAATTCCTGCTCAAAAACGCCCGGCTGAACGACATCCTGCAAATACCGCTTTCCGGAAAAATCTTCCCGCGAAGAATCCAGATTACTCGGCTCCCTGGTCGTGTAAAGACGATACCGATAATTCGGGAACAATTCTTCGAGTTTTGCCTGCTCAGACAGATATCCCGCATCTCCGCGATATCGAACACAGGTCATCGAAGCAATGTTTCCTCGATGGCCTCGTTTCAAGAGCTCTGCTGCCATCGCATTATGCGGGGCTTCTCCGGTGCCTGTCGCTGCGAAAACCACATGATCATCCGGACCGACATCACCCAACGTATAATGTCCAACCACCCGTCGAGCCATATGAACCCGGTCCCCCTCATTTAACGTAAACAACCTCGGCGTTAACGGCGGACGCTTGGGGATTTCCGTATCTGAACGGACCACCAATGTAATATAAAATTCGAGAAAATCGTAATCTGTGCAGCTAATTAAGGCCCCTTGCTCATCAATCATCGGACAAGAAACCGAATAAGCTCGCTTTATCAGCTTGCCTTGGAGCTTTTCATTCTCGATCTGGCTGGGACCATCTATTCGGTTTTCCCAACCTCCTAATGCCAAAATTGTGTATTGCCCCGGTTGATATTCCAGGCGGTCGCCATCGGGAACCACACGAATTTTGATTAAATGTTCGTGAACACGTTCTATCTGGGTGATCGTCGCGTTGTAATGTTCGTTTCGTAACTGAGAGAAATCCACTGTTTTTTCCGTGAATCAAACGGGAACACCCCGGTTGGGGGACAACTCCCTAGAACGTATTGTGTTATCGGCGCTGGCTGACCTGCCCAAACTGAATTAATGCCAGTCCAGAGACTAAAATCATATGACTTATACTATGAGGCCAGATTAGCGACAGAATAAAGAAACATCAAAGAACGACCATGTGATTTTTGAGATATTTTCTTCATTAGTAGACCAAATTACCATTTCAAACTGAAAAACTTCATTTCCAGCAAAAACGGATCGGACTCCACCTTGTCTGAACCAGACGTTATATTACCGTCCTGCACCTTTATTAATGAAGTGATCACTGTTTTAAAATCAGGCACTGCTAAAATAGCGTGTATCGTAACGGTTAATCAGACGTATCTATCCAACTGGAAAGTGAACAAAAATCAGGATGACCAAATCAGGCTCCCAGCATCTGTCTCCGACGAAAATATTCCTGCGTGGCCTGGCCATCAGTCTACCAACCATTCTGACGCTTGTCATTTTGCTCTGGCTGGGGAGCTTGATGAATACTTACATCATCTCGCCGACCAATTCGATGGTGAAATTCGTATTCGCCCAGTTCATCGATGATTCTGTTCCGATCGGAAATTTAGTGACGGTCCCCCAAGGCCCTGCACTTCCTTACTGCGATCATAACTACCGTGTCACTGAAGAGCTGCGTGACGAATACATCGCAAACTGGAATTTTCACAAGAAAGCAAAACCGAATACAGCCCCGGGGAAAGAACAAGCTGAATGGCTGATGAAGCCAGGGGCCGGGGCCTACGTCATTATGGGAGACCGAGGCGTCCCGTACTACGATTACGAACAGGTCTCTCGCCATATTCAAATCAGCCAGATGCCGCGTTCTCGCACAGGTTTGTATATGGAACTGGTTGTTGTGCGTCACTTTCCCGGTTTTTTCCAGCTCAGTGCAATTGCGATTAGCATTCTCATTATTCTAATTTACATGTTGGGCCGATTCGTAACCGTCAAGGTGGGAGCCTGGTTTGTGAGCAAGTTCGAATCAATTGTAATCAGCAGCTTGCCCGTTGTGAGAAATGTTTACAGTTCGATCAAACAGGTGACAGATTTTCTGTTCTCGGAAAATCAAGTTGAAGTTCGCAAAGTAGTTGCATTCCAATATCCTTCCAAAGGGATCTGGTCCCTGGGCTTTGTCACCGGAGAAAGTCTGATCGATATCGCAGTTCACGCCGGTGAGCCTTGCGTTTCCATCCTGGTTCCAACCTCGCCGATGCCGATGACCGGCTACACAATGTCTGTCCCCAAAAGCGAAATTATCGATTTGGATATCTCGGTTGATCAAGCGTTCCAATTCATCGTATCTTGTGGCGTACTGGTTCCTCCTCAACAAACCGTCACGCCACAATTACTAAAAGAACGAATTCAGAAAAAACAACTCGAACTCCAGCAATCACAAGAACAAAATCCGGATCATCCAGAAAGCCCAGATCAGAATTAATGAAACCTCTGAAGATTGGTTCTCCCCCTTATGAAGGGGAGTGAGAGGGGGGTTTCAACTTACATTTTATGATCAAACTGCCTTCAGTAATGTAGGATGGGTGGTTCTGTCGGCGAATTGGTGTCCGTATTATTGGACTTCAATCCGACAGGTTCACCCATCTTTGTGGTATCGTGGGATCACAAGGCACACGAAGATGGGTGCAAGCACGCCATCCTACTTGAACATTGGAAATCTACGTAAGGAAACCTCTATTAATTCAAATGGAGCACAGACATTCTGTGCCTGTTTTGTTGGAGTATGCCTCAATTTAAGGCAGACAAAAATGTCTACCCTCCGTCAGGCAATGTCTTTTTGAATTAATAGAAGTTCCCTTAACGCAAATCGCAGGCCAAAATGCCTGTTCTTCATACAAATACAACAGAAATCACCAGCGTGAAAAAATTTCGCATAGCGACTCGAAGCAGCCAGCTCGCCCTTTGGCAGGCAAATTACATGTCCGATTTGATACACAGCATCGCGTCGGATATTGAAGTCGAACTGGTCGATGTCACCACCATTGGCGATCAAGACCAATCTCAACCGCTACGAACACTCGGCGGGACTGGCGTATTCACCAGAGAAGTTCAACAAGCCGTGCTCGACTCTCGTGCAGAGATTGCAGTTCATAGCCTGAAAGATCTCCCCACGGTTGTTGTTGCTCCCGAACTAACTTTAGCCTGCGTTCCTCCACGAGCCAACCGCTGGGATGCTTTGGTTCTGCCCGCGAATTCCTCTTTGGAAATTGATCCAGAAAACCCGCTGAGCTGTCTTGCTCCCGGCTCAAGAATCGGATCAGGTAGCCCTCGCAGACAAGCTCAACTCAAAGCCAATCGTCCCGATCTGAAGCTGCTTGAAATCCGAGGCAACCTCAGCACTCGCCTGCAAAAACTAGATGCCGGCGAGTATGATGCAATCATCCTGGCAGCTGCGGGCTTACAACGACTCGGTTGGGACGAACGTCTTTCTGCCTTGTTGATGCCTCCTTTAATGTACCCCGCGGTTGGCCAGGGAGCACTGGGCATCGAATGTCGCGCAGACGACGAACGAACCCGCAGCCTGTTGGCTCAATTAACCGACCCTGAAACGCAACTCGCCACTGTGACAGAAAGAACCGTTCTGGCTCAACTGCAAGCAGGCTGCCACGCACCGGTCGGCATCAGTTGCTCGATTGATCAGCAAACGATCTCTGTGCAAGTCATCGTTCTCAGCCAGGACGGACAACAATCCCTACTCGAAAAAGCAACCGCCACCCTGCCAATAGATAGCGATTTCAGTTCAAACCAAAGCCAACAAATCGCCATCAACCTGGGCAAAAACATCGCCAACAACCTGCTCGCCCAAGGTGCCGATGCCCTAATCGCAGAACAGCCGTAAGGCCTAGCTTCCGCTGGTAATTTGTCCGCAATAGCTAGGTAGGGCCTGCTGTGCAGGCCAATGTGGGTTGTTAATATTAATGAATGGCACCGGGGAGCACAGACAATCCCGTTCAGGGTTGTCTGTGTTGCGTAGCAACCCAAGGAATTCTCATTGTGATCCACACCAATTGGACCCCTGACAACCTACAAAAATGTCCCCACNCTACATCGCTGACTTGCAATTGAGCCAATTACCGATGAGGCTATGTCCTATTCACACATCACATCCGTCCTGATCGGGAATCATCGTAATGACTGAAGTTCTTCCTCAACCCAAACCGAGCTGGGCTGCCCGATTGTTGAACCCCTATGTTGCGATACCGTTGACGTTTTGTTTCCTGTTGCTTTGCTCCCCGTTTGCCTACCGCGGCTACAAACTTTCGCTCGTCCCCGATCCCGGCGAACCATTCGATGTCGCAGCTTTCATTAAAGCCAGTGAAGTAGACGATGCTGACAATGCGAAAAGCGATTTTGAAACAGCAATTTCATTGCTGACATCACCAATTCCTTCAGAATCGTGGGAACGTTTTTCTGAGGAAATCAAAAAAGAACAGCAACTGACTCCGGAAGCGAAGCTATTCATTGACTATCTCGATCGGAATCAGCCTGCTCTGCTTGCCTGGAAAAAAGGGAGCACAAAGCCGAACTATTGCGAATTTCAGATGGACCAGTTCAATTATGATTCATTCCTTACGGTTTCCCGGGAAGCTCGAAGTTTTGCACGGATGCTTAATGCTCAATCACTGCTGGAGTATCAGAAGGGGAACTACGAAAAAGCAGCAGCAGAGTCATTAGCCAGTTTTCGCACAGCGATGTTAGTCCAGAAAAATGGTTCAATGATCCATCGTCTAATTTCACTCGCGATTTACATTGAGTCGCTAAATTCTGTCTTGCAACAAGTTAAGGATCAACAGTTCCCTAAAGAGACTCTAGAGAATCTCCTGTTGCAAATAACAGAAATTGATAAGGAAATCGATCCAGTATCAAATACTCTAAAGACAGAGTACAGCATGTCTCAAAATGTAGAAGACTTTGATTACGTTGATCTACTAACAGGGTTTTCAGGGCCTTTTTCTGATTCGATCCCTTCTCCGCTCTTAAGAGCCTACCTTTATTTTACAGGAGAACCGGATGTATCCGACAAGATGGTTGGTCAATGGTACTGGAATTTACTATCTGAAGTTGATCGTCCTCGGCATCAGCAATCTCGTTTTGTCTCAAGTTCTGGTTCGCTTCTGCTTTTTAATTCCAGCGTCAAAAAAGGAAGCANCCCGAGGCAGTTCACACCGACAGAAATTGATGGAATTTGGCAACAGCTTTTACTTTTCAATNTCTTTGCACCAGCCATGACTCAATTCATGGATGCTGAGGACAGATATCAAATTTGTAGAGAAATGTTGATCTCCATCTTGCGATTGGAAATTTATCGTAGGCAACACGGCAAGTATCCCGCCAAGCTGGAAGAGGCGTTCCCGGATGGAATCGTTCCAGCAGATATTTTTGATCCAGCAGGGGCACCGCTGCGATACGTCAAAGATGCAGACCATGTTTGCAGAATATGGAGCATGGGCCTTGATGGCAAAGACGATGGCGGCACAAACATCGGATTTGATCCGGACGATACCGATTACGGATACCAACGAGGAAAGAAAATCATGTCAACCACTCCTTAGTACCGTAGGCTGGGTTAGTTTTTACGTAACCCAGCGATTTGCATCGTGTGTCCTTTGATGGTCGTGCAAATCCCTTCCGCTGTTTGTGTATTCAGGGGCTTTTCACTGATCGAGTTTATGTCACCGCATGTGACACGTCATAACCGGGAGGGTGAGGCTCCCGCCGAACCAATTTGAATGGACATGATCGATTACGCATCGCAGGTGTGTAACGTATTAGCTCAATTCAGGAAGTGCCTGATATTGTTGATCGACTAAATATCGAGGTCGGCCCGCAAAGTCGGGGATTGTTATTGCGTGTGGATCGAGGCCCAGATGCTTGTAGAGTGAAGCAAAGACTTCGCTGAAGTGGACTGGGCGTTCTGCAATCGTGGCTCCCATGCGATCAGTAGCACCAATAACACGTCCCGATTTGAAGCCGCCTCCTGCAATTAATCCGCCACCAACCTGAGGCCAGTGATCGCGACCAGCATCTTTATTGATACGTGGAGTTCTGCCAAACTCTCCCCAGGCAACCACTGCAACATCATCGGACANCCCACGATTGTGTAAGTCTTCAATCAATGCAGAGAGTCCTTGATCGAACTGAGGCAGATGGGAGGACTTCATGCCGCTGAAGTTGTTGCTATGAAAATCCCAACGACCAAAATTCAATGTCACAATGCGAGCACCAGCTTCGACAAGACGTCTTGCCATCAGGAAATGTTCTAAGTTTGTGGGAGCACCATCGCCATAGTTTTTGGGACTGCCCTTACCATATCGCTCGCGAGTTTCTTCACTTTCCTGAGAGATATCCAACGCATCGGCTAGCTTACTGGAAGTGAGAATATTGAACGCCTGCTGATTGATTGCATCCATCCCTTCCATCATGCCGCTGGCATCGAGGTCTCGTTTGAGAGAATCGACCGAAGCCAGTAACGCTTTACGGTTATCAAGCCGTTCTTCAGAAATGCCTTTGAGCACCATATCTTTTTGCGTAGGGCCAGAAGGTCGAAACGCAGCGTGTCCAACTCCCAGAAACCCAGGAAGTCCTGGAGAACCGTAAGGAGGGTGCCCCGTATTTGGTGACAAGCCGACAAACGGAGGGACCGAGGGATTGGTTGGACCAAGCAATTTGGAAACAGTTGCTCCGATTGCAGGATGACCACCGGGTGGCNGGTTCTGTGTTGTTCGACCGGTGTAGCAAATGAAAGAATCGTGAGCACCGTTGGGAGAACCGTACATGGACCGCAAAGGAATGCACTTATCCATAATGCTTGCCAGCCGAGGCATGTGCTCGCAAATTTGGATGCCGGGAACATTCGTGTCGATCGGTCGGTATTCCCCGCGGATTTCTGAGGGAGCATCCATCTTCAGATCGTACATGTCTTGATGAGCCGGGGCACCGCACATGTAAATCATAATGATTGATTTGTGATTACGTTTAATTCCCGCTTGCTGTTCAGCTTGCAGCAAACCAGGCAAAGCCAATCCGCCCATTCCCAGCGCACCAATTCGCAGGACTTCTCTGCGAGAGACACCATCACACAATTTATTGCCGCGACCAAAAATACTTAACACAGGTGAGATCCTCAACTTATGGAGTGAGAACAAATAGGGTTGGATCTACAAAAATAGCATACATATTGACTGTATTCAATACGTATCGGCTAGGAACGGGCAGATTCCTGAGGGATTCCTGTCGGAAATGATGAGGAATCTCTTGAATCGATCTTGACCAATTTCGCAAATTAGTAGAAATTCCCCGCCTACTGATAAATATGTAGACAAATTTAAGCATCAAATCGTTACACATCCCGACAAAATCCCACGGAGGGGATCATCGTGAAACAATCCATCATTTCATTTATCACCTTATTGTTTGTTTTTCCGCTGGCAGTACAAGCAGAAAACTGGCTGACTGCTAGTGGACAAACCAATCAGGTAAAACCCAGCGAATATCAGCCGATTTATCAGCTGAATTCCGGATTTGACGCGGTCATTCGCGGACAAAATCCTCAAACATTCGATGTGGCACCTGGCGGTGCACAACCAGGATTTTACGACCCGAATGCACCGGTTGCTCCCCCTTATGGAGGCGGCCTTAGTACTCCGTATGGCGGACCTGCCCCTTTAGGACACGACCCATTCACATCTTCCCCGTATGCAGCCGAGCCGTTGGGGAATCCTTACGGGCATGGCGTTGTCGGCCCCCAACCAGTCCGTTTTGGTTGGAGCACACAATGGGATTCTGCTTTCATCTCTAAAGCCAGTATGGGAACAGGGGGATCGGTAATGGTCTCTGAAATGGATTGGAGAATGGATTATGTAACCCAGGGCTCACAAGGCTCGACATGGAAACTGTCGCCGGAATTCAATTACACAAATCTGAATTTTCGAGCACCGTTAATTCCCACATTGAAAGATAATTATTATCGATTTGCTTATCGAATGGAAACAACCTCTTCTCAGCAAGGACCACTCAGTTGGCGACTGGGGTTCACTCCCGCGATTGTGACAGATATGCAATCGAGCTTGAATTCGGGTGGATGGAATTTCGATGCTGATGCGACATTGTACTACCGCTCTGATCCAAGATTCCTGTGGGTCGGAGGAGTCAGCTATTGGGATCGAGCAAGCGATTTTATTCTGCCCAATGCAGGTGTGGTCTGGACCCCGAATCAGTTCTGGGAAGTGCGAGCAGTATTCCCCAAGCCTCGTGTTGATGTCTTTATTGGAAGCCCGATGGGAATCCCAACCTGGCTTTATGCGGGAGCTGAATACGACGTAAAATCTTGGCAATCAGGCGAACTCCCAGCTCGTGGACAGATTCAAATGGAAGAATGGCGAGCCTTTGCTGGTGCTCGCTGGGAAAGCGGCTACTGGCAGGCGAATATGGATTTCGGTTATGCGTTCAATCGAAAATATAATCTCGATTATGGCATCACTTCCGACTTGGCCCCTGATGATGCATTCATGATGCGATACGGCTTTCGGTATTAAGATACCCCTTGAAGCAAAAACTGGTTCTCCCCTTTACGAAGGGGGAGTTAGAGGGGGGTTTCAACCTATTAAGGGAACCTCTATTGATTCAAAAAAACATTGCGAGCGGAAGGGTAGACATTCTTGTCTGCTTTGAATGAAGGCATGGTCAAACGACACACAGACAGGAATGTCTGTGTCCCATGTGTAGGAATGTCTGTGCTCCATTTGAATTAATAGAAATTCCCTACTTTTTATAACTCAACTGTTCTCAAGAACCTTTGCAATTCACAATCCAGTCAACAACTTAACGAACCATCCTGCCCAATGCCAAATACTTCACCTGTTGCTGTGATTCTTGCTGCCGGGAAAAGTTCCCGAATGAAATCGGAAACACCTAAAGTTCTGCATCAGGTTTGTGGCCTGCCAATGGCTGAGCATGTCATCAATGCAGCCCGAGACGCTGGCATCACAAAGTGTGTCTTGATTATCGGACACAAAGCAGAACAAGTCCGCGGTGCCTTAGAGCATCTTCAAGATGTTGAATTCGCAATCCAAAGCGAACAAAACGGAACCGGCCATGCTGTCATGATGGCTCAAAAGGCATTGCAGGATCATGCCGGGCCAGTACTTGTTTTGGCGGGCGACACGCCGTTACTTAAGGCTGATTCGTTAAGAGAATTGCTCGAAGATCAACAATCCAACAATGCAGCCTGCGTGGTTGGAACCGCGATCACAGAAAACAACGCTGGGTTGGGACGCATCGTTCGAGACCAAGCTGGCAAGTTCCAAAAAATTGTCGAACACAAAGACGCCAACGACGAAGAACTGGCGATTCAGGAAATCAACACCGGCTGTTTTGTTTTCCATGGGCCGGATTTATTCAATTCG
>JAESQE010000231.1 GCA_016765335.1 Planctomycetaceae bacterium | reverse complement strand
CAACTTATGGTAAAACCTAAGGTCTCCGCCCACCCCTGGCAGGCTGCGTTGATACTGACTGCCGGACTGGCAGCTAAAGTTTCGTTGAGTATTTCAGCTCGCAGGTCCAATCGTTTGTCTCCCAGATGAATACCGTGTAATTCCGCACCAATTCCGTAGCACATTCTGCCCCTCCGTGAAAATCAAGAGAAACTTTACAGTTAACAATTGAAAGTTCATGGCGCAAATTGCGTGCCAAACGATTTCTTTTTTGCTATAATGTTGGGTAAACTTATGTGTAAAAGACAGGATCATAGCTGGTGAGAAGTTACTATCAACACAGGTATCAAAAACCAGATCTGTAATGCAACAAAGCCTCAACATTTTGTTGAGGCTTTGTGTTAATTGAAATTCAAAGAGACTTCAGTTAGTTCAATTCTTTGATTTTGATGTTTTTCCAGGAAACATCGTAAGGGCCAGCATCTTTCCCGATGCCGTGTACTTGCAGGCCGATGAAACCTTTAGGGTGTGTTTTGTAGATTTCTTCGTCAACCAAATCTGCAATTGCGTGTCCGTTGATCCAGGTTTGAAAATGGTTTCCTTTGGCAACAATGCGGAATTTATTCCATTGACCATCTTTAAAGTGTTTGTGAGGAATGAGGTCTTCTTTAGTAGTGAGCCAGCCACGTCCGGTTGCTTCGCCGTAAATGTAAGCTGATTCGGCACCATTAGCACCGCTGGCTTCAATTTCGCATTGTGGTCCGTTGACTCGTCCGTACTTTTCGTCGCCTTTAGGTTCTGCGGTTTGTGAGCGAATCTGAACACCGGAATTAAGTTTGTCGTGAACTTTGACTTCGAAGATCAATTCGAAATCCCCATACAATTTATTCGAGCACAAAAAGGAGTTGGGGCTGCCTTCTTTGGTGATCCCGTGGATTGTACCATCGACCACTTCGTAAGTTGCGGTCCCGTTTTTTTGCGTCCAGCCTTTGAGTGTTTTGCCATCAAACAGAGATTTCCATTCTCCAGCAAAAGATGTCCCTGCAATTAACAAGGTGAGAGCAGCGACAGTCAAAACACGAAATTGAAATCTATTAAACATTCAGGAATCTCCTTCAAGAAGTATCAGCGAGTCATTTGATTATAAATTGGCAGGAACGATCAATCAATAATTTTGTTGATCGGGAATTCAACGATGCCGGTTGCTCCAGCATTTTTTAATTGAGGAACAATCGTCCGCACAATCGATTCTTCGATAATGGTGCTGATTGCGACCCAGTCAGGATCAGACAAAGAGGAAACGGTTGGTTGTTGTAATGCTGGTAGTCCTTCGAGAACCTGTTCCAAGTCTTTGCGACGTACATTAAGCATCAAGCCGACTTTGCCTTCAGCCGACAAGCAGGATTGGAGCATCAACGCGAGATCATTCAGCTTTTGCTGCTTCCATGAATCCGCATAGGCATCCCGGTTGGCAATTAACCGTGTGGTGCTTTCCAGAACAACATCGATGATTCGCAAGTTGTTTGCTCGTAGTGAAGAACCGGTTTCTGTCACTTCAACAATGGCATCGACCAATCGAGGCGGTTTGACTTCGGTGGCTCCCCAGGAAAATTCGACCTCAGCCGTGACGCCATGTTTTTCGAGGTATTGGTTGGTCAGGCCGACTGCTTCGGTGGCGATGCGTTTGCCTTGCAGATCTTGGACCGAATTGATATTGGAATCTTCAGGCACAGCCAGAACCCAGCGGACCGGTTTACGGCTGACTTTCGAGAAAACAAGTTCGCAAACTTCTTTGACATCTGCGTTGGTTTCTACAACCCAGTCATGCCCGGTGATGCCTGCATCCAAAATCCCTTGTTGAACGTATCGAGCCATTTCCTGTGCCCGAATGGTGAGACATTCGATTTCGGGATCATCAATGGAAGGGTAATACGATCGGGAGGAAATCGTGATGTTGTAACCAGCTTTTTTGAACAGTTTTGCAGTTGCATCCTGCAATGAGCCAGCTGGAATGCCCAATTTTAATATCTTATCCGCCATCGCTACGAAAGACTTTCAATGTTGGTTGTGAATAAGAATGAAATGACCTGATTTATTTTCCAGAGATCATTTTATTCGTAGATGAAGGTAAGGTCGTTAATAGTCATTTAGATAAATAGTTACTGTATATTTACCCAGCAAGACTACCAATGGAAACAGCCCGATACCAGCCTGCACAAGCTGTGAGCAGAGATTTCTTCGAGGCTGGATTGTGCTGAAATCCTACGATGGGAAGAAATTGGTGGAATCGACTCATCAGTAGCAGTGGATAAAGAAGTCAAGAAACATCCAACTCGCGAACAAATACGCGAATGCGTCTTAGTTTAAGCGACCATTGAGCTTCACACCATGTTCCCATAATTTTTCACCCGGCGGTTTTCTGATACGAACAATTGTGGCATCGAACCAGGCGGTTTCATTTTCATGAAGTGACAAGCCAACATGAATTTCTTTCGAATCAATTTCGCAAGGCGAAAGAAAGCTTAGTCCAGTAGAGCTAATGTTTAGCATATGGGCCGTAAAGGTGAAGAGAACCTTGGCCTCTGATAGAATGCTAACTTGAATGACGTTATCGCACATTTGGCGAGATTTCGACCTGGACACTGTATAGTGCTTGCCGAGTCTGTCTTCGTCTTTTTGCACCATTTCCCGGATACGAAAGACGGATTCACGTTGCCTGTCTGTGTAACAATCAATATTGGGAAATGATTTCTGAGACAACATCGGTTATTGAGTCCGTACTTATGAATAAAAAAACACATTATTAAGAGGCCAAAATCCCCTGCGCTTCAGTCTCGAAGCCGTTTTTAAGCGGTCTGCTAAGTTGAGCCTAGGTTAGAATTACTGTTGATGCGGACACGAACTGCTGAGAGCTGAGGGTAATATCGTTGAATCTTTTTTGAGTATGTAATGCACCGAACCGGCCAATAATACCAATTTGGCGAATTATTCTGGTTATACTGCCCGTAAAGCAAGGGTCGCTTTTCAATTGAGGGAACCTCTATTAATTGAATCCCAGAGGTTCCCGAAAACAGTTTGGTTAAAAAAACAGTTCAAAACCCCCCTCTCACTCCCCCTTCGTAAGGGGGAGAACCAATTCATAGAGGCTCCTTTTATTAGCAAATCGCGTTTTTTGTGAAATCACGCGAATGGTCTTTGCTTATGGACCAAAGATGTGAATCACTCATCGCAGGGTATTAGTCGCATGAAAAAAAACTTAGTGAATTCGATTTGGCTGACTTGTCTTTTCCTGTTTGCTTCTGTTCCTCCGGGAAGTGTCGTTGCAGGCGAGGCTTTGGAATTAGATTTGACGCGACACGGAAGCATGATCAAATCTGCCTTCATCGGAGTCGTTCAGCAATCTCAACATGTTGTTGTTGAAGTTGAGATTAATCGTGAGATAACTTGTCCGGGAACATTGATTGAATACCGAGCCAAAGGGAAATCTGCTCTTGTTGTTTGCAAGGCAAGTTTGCTGGGTGAACATGTTTCTCTGCAGGATCAGTTTCGGTGCCATGCCATTGCAGGGGCTTGGCAATCAGCGAAGTTTCTGGGATACGACAAAGACCTGGATTTAAGTTTTCTGAGAGTCGATTTCCCAGACGCCAAAAAACAGATAGAAATTCGTCACGCCAAGAATTCTCAACCGGGACAGTGGTTGATTTCGCCAGGGTATCAACAAAAACTTCCCCTGGGAGTTGGCGTCTTGGGAGCCGAGCCGCGCGAGATTGATTCTTCAGCAGGATATGCCGGGTTAAGTGTTGATGAAACAGAACAAGGATTGTCCATTACCAAAGTGATGGCTAACAGTGGAGCAGCCCATGCGGGTTTTCTCACGGGTGATTTTTTAATGGAATCAGAAGAAAGACCGGCCAGTAAACGTCGCTGGCTTTCCAGGTTACTTGGTCAATATGAACCGGGAGACTGGCTCATTGTGTTGGCAAAGCGGGGAGAAGAAGTCATCAGATTCGATCTTCAAATTGGAACAACTTGGAATAGCACTTTAAATCGACAGGCATTAATGAACCGATTTGGTAGCGACGTTTCTGAACGCAGAACGGGTTTCCGCTCGGTCATTCAGCACGACACAATTCTTCACCCGAAACATTGTGGCGNCCCGNTTGTGAATCTTAAAGGCGAACTTGTCGGTGTGAATATTGCTCGGGCAGGTCGCACAGACACCCTGGCTGTTCCCGTTGCCGAAATCCTGAAAACAGCCAGGAAATTCGAGGAGAAATAAATAGCTTAAAAGAAGGAATTGTTGAGATTATCCGATGGGATTAATTTACAAATATCGACTTAGCGATGATTTCGAGTTAATCACACAGATGCAAAAGGCTTCGTTAGAGCCTCGCCTTGGANTAACAACTGAATATGGACTTGTATGTAGCGATACTTGGTGGGATAACATCCATTCTATGGGTCTGATAAACACATTTACTGGATTGATAGAAAAAAAGTCTTACGGCCCAATGGGTGATTGGCCAATAATGGAAGTTGTGGACAAAAAAGGTAAAAAGGAGAAATTTACCATCCCAACTGAATTGCTAGATGATATTTCCAATAAGACAGCATGTATTAAGTTTGTTGAGATGGAAGCAAAAGATCCACCGTTCCCAGGATACCTCGATGAGCTGGTGATTTCGATAGATATATATGAGGAATAATGAGACGGGTGGCCCAGCCAATTTTGGCTGGGTTGCGTAGCAACCAGAAGCAGCATCCTCAGCTCTCAACAAACAATCAAAGCGGGATTTCAATTGTAGGATGCGGTGCTTGCACCCATCTTCGCGTGCCAATTGATTCCCTCAAACCAAAACGCTGGGTGAACCTGTCGGTCGTCAATTCTGTGAGCGTGGATAATCAATTGCCGACAGAACCACCCAGCCTACACACACAAAAACAGAATGCAGACAGGGCTGATTGCGGTTATGGAAGTGGTATTTCGGTATCTGGCAAGCTCTTTTTTCTCTGTGCTCTCCGTGACCTCTGTGGCTCATTATCTTCGTGTCTTCGAGGCTTAGTGGTTCAAGAATTAATTGCAACTGAATTCCTCGGGTTGATTCGCTACCCGGTTGATTATAAAACTAAGGGTAAAAACCCCCTCTAGCTCTCCCTTCGCAAGGGGGAGAACCAATTCATAGAGGTTCTCTTAATTGAGATTGGTATCACATGCCGGCTCGCCTTATTCGGTAAAAACGGCTACAATCCGCTGTTATTATGGTCACAATGAGGTATCAACGGTTTTCCAGAAAGATTTCGGGCAATGAGTGCAGAGTATTCTCGCGAAATGGAGGTCGCCTTACAGGCTGTGGCGCAGGCAGCTTTATTGTGCGATTCGGTTCAGAAGAAGATTTCTCCTGATGTCCTGGAAAAGAAAGACCGAAGCCCGGTGACCATTGCAGATTTTGGCGCCCAGGCATTAGTCAGTCGGCATCTGCTTGCTGCGTTCCCGAAAGATCCGATCATTGGAGAAGAAGACGCAGCCGAATTACGGGAAGCAGAACAGGAATCGTTTCGAGAAGCGATTCATGCCGAGTTGAAATCTCTTGATGTCGAAACAACACGGGAAGAATTCCTCGGTTGGATTGATCGTTGTTCTGCACAAGAATATTCGCAGCGATTCTGGACATTGGACCCGATTGATGGCACAAAAGGTTTCTTGCGGAAAGGACAGTACGCGATTTCGCTGGCTTTAATTGTCGATGGAAAAGTGGCAGTGGCTGCCGTCGGTTGCCCGAACCTGCCTGCACAGCTTGTGGATGGGGACTCAGTAGGTCAACCAGGTTTTCTTTTTTCGGCGATACGTGGTCAGGGAACGCAATCTCGATCCATTTGGTCGCTTGATAATCCAGCATCCGTTTCTGTTTCCTCTGCCACCGATCCACGAGAAATGCGGTTTTGCGAATCGGTAGAATCGGGACATAGCTCGCATGGTCATTCAGCCCAGGCGGCGAAAATTTTGGGTATTGTGCAGGAACCTGCCCGGCTCGACAGTCAG
>JAESQE010000230.1 GCA_016765335.1 Planctomycetaceae bacterium | reverse complement strand
GAGGAGTCATTTCAGGAACCGCATCCAGAGTTCTGCGAGCAAGCAACAGTATCGCTGCTTGCCCCTGTGGTTCATTGAACGGTTTATAGGCATTGACAATTTTGATAAGCTGATTCAAATCCGGTTCAAATAATTTATCTACCGTATCAGCAGGCAAGGCCTTTGATACATTCTCAATAATTTTCCGGGCGACCTTTTCGTTTTGGGGATAAACCTCTTTCCAGATTTCGATTGCAGTATCGATTTCCCCTTGCCCCCAGGCATGCATGCCGGCAGTATAAGGTATATTCGCAGACCAGGGTTCCACAAGTTTCGAACGAGCCAGGTAGTAATTGGGTAAATTGGAATCAGGGGATTCTGTAAAGCAAAGGTTTGAATGAATTAAATAAGGTGTTGACTTAAAAGGGCAGTATTTCAAAGACTGCTTCGCATGAAACAAGCAGGCTTTGACCAGGGGAAGCGATTTTTTCATTACGCTGGGGTTATTTAGCCATGCCTGAAGCTGTTCCTGAGATTCGAATCCGCCGCTGTACACAGCCGCTCGGATTTGTGACAACGGCATCGCTTGATCCGATTCTTTCATTTGCAATTCCAAGACACGTTGCAAACATTTTGCCATCCGAAGATGCACCTCTGACTGTTCGTTATCAGCATGTAAGGATTTTTTTAAGGAGAGAATTCGTAACCGAAGCAGATTCAATTCCTCTTGCGGAGACCCAAACGAGACTCCCTGACGAGAATATTTCACGTATTGAAATTCGTCCTGCTCAGCAACAGCTGCTGACCAAACCATACCGCCAGCTCCGACCCCTGCTGCAATAACCAGAACAGCAAAGGCAAAATGACGATACCTGACTGGCCGTCCAGATGAATTCGGACTTGATTGTGATTCGTGATGCGAAAATAAAAACGCAAGATAAACACCAAGAACTAACATATACGCTGGTGCATACCAGGCGAAATCGTAACAGCCATGCACCAGGAAAACGCAAAAACTACCAGCAATACCTGCCATAAATGGGGTATCGGATCGTTCTGGATTTGCAGATCGAATTCTGAGATACAGTGCACGGGCAATGATTAACACAGAAACAGAAAGCAGCAGCCAGCCGGCCAGGCCATTTTCAGTTCCAATTTGTAAGTAACTGTTTTCAGCATGCGTATAATTCATGCTGTTGACATCACCCACATGAAACGCGGGAATGATGTCTTCGTGGGTGCCAAGCCCTGTTCCAACCCAGGGAAATTGTTGCCAGGCATTAATGCTGGAGGACCAAATAAAACTACGAGCATTATCGTTACCAAGTGTTGCCAGGTCGCCACTGATGAGTTCTTCCGCATTCTTTTGCAGAATCTGATCCCCAACAACAGCGATACCACCGAGCGAAAAGATTGCACCGAGTGATAAAATAATTGGCAAACGAGCATCTGCCAAATTTCTGACAACAATCAGAATAAGTGTCACAGCAATTCCGGTCACAGCCAGTAGCAATCCTCCACGAGAACCGGTCAACACAATTCCAACCAATAATGAAGCCATCGCAATGGCACCAATAATAAGATGCCATTCCGTGCGAGATTCGGCCTGCCAGGCATCATTCTGTGCCAAGGTTTTGATTCGTTTGCAAAGTGTCCATGCCAACAATGGGCCTAGAGAAAGCGCTAGCAAACCGGCAAAATGGTTCGCATTTGTAAATGTCCCTTTAGCGTGAGATAGTGTTCCGGTATAGGGATGATCGTAGATCCAAAGAAATTTATTATTACTCAACAGCTGCTGCAAAACACCAAAGATCGCATAACCTGCACTGCCCAATCCAACTGCCAGAACGACATGTCTTGCTCGCTGACGGTCCTGAAAGCGTTGTACCATAATCAGAAACAAAGTGATCACACAAATGATTGCCACAAGAGACAAGCGAGTTTCACGAGGAGAAAGAGAAACCCGATTCCAATCGCTGGCAGGATGGACTGTCGGAATAATTTCCGAAGGCAAGGCATTACCCAAATATTGCTGCAAGCTGGGTGAGACGGTGCTGAGTAAGCTGTCTGGTATCGGCATCAGCTGAAACAGAAACAATCCCACGGCGAGCAGAAATATTGGCTCCAATCCCGTTAGTTTCCATGAATATTTCGAGCCAAAGCCACGACGAATAAACCAGAGACACGCAGTCAGTGCAGTTCCAGCAAGCAACACAATCTGACCCGTGGGAGTTCGACCACCAAACAGCATCAGCACAAGAAAGATCGTGGCGTACAATGAAATATCTGTTGCAATCTCAAGAAGATCTAACGGATTGCGTTTAGATCCCGCCCGATTCTCAAAGGATGCTCGGCTGGACTTGCCAGATCGACGAGATTTCCCTGATCGGCCCGAAGATTGTTTGTTTGATTGCTGACTCCATCCAACCACTGTCGCACTCCATCTACAAAATCCTGTTCAGAATTTATGCTGCTCGTCTATCTGAGTAATCTTTTTTGGAAAACTGCTTTCTCTTCGGCTGCTGGAACTCTATGTGCTCTTCTTCTGGCCATGGATTTTCAGAATCGTCTACTTCTTGGTCTTCATGACCGTAACCTTGACCATAGCCGTACCCGTATCCGTAGCCATACTCACCGCTGGAGGAACCAATTCGATTCACAACTACACCAATCAAATCTGCCCCAAAGGATGTCAGTGACTCAGCAGCTCGGATGATCATTCGACGACGATTACTATCTGGTCGAACCGTTAAGATGACTCCATCAACCAGACGTCCGATGACTGCTGGATCAGTAACAGCCAACGCAGGAGGGGCATCAATTAAAATCTGATCGTACTCTGCTTCGGCCCAGGCAAGTAGTTCGCTGAAATGATCGCTGGTCAGCAATTCCACAGGATTCGTCGGACGCGGGCCAGCCGGTATGACGTCCAGATTTTGAATCGCGGTATGCACAAGATTTTCTTTGACGGATTCTGCGGGGGGACGAATGTCTCTCAGAATTGTGGATAGCCCATGCTGACTTTTGAGGGCAAACAGCTTCGTCAAACCAGGACGTCGCATATCGCCATCGATCAACAATGTCCGTTTACCCGCCTGGGCAAACGCGGCAGCTGTATTGGAAATAACCGTCGTTTTTCCATCACTGGGTTCAGTACTCGAAATACTGATCCGTTGATAACTTTCACCAGCAAATTCGATGGCAGTACGCAATGTCCGAAAGGCTTCGGTTTCCACGCTATTCGGTCTGGCGTGGGTGTATAACGCATCGACCCCTGTCTCAGCTTGCAATGCAGGCAATTCGCGAACCATTGCCAGAACCGGTGCGCCAAGTTGAGCTTTTATGTCGTCTGGAGAATGGAATCGATCATCCAGAAGATCAAGCACAACAACTGTTGCTGCCCCCAGGAACAATCCCGAAAACAGGCTCAGTATCAGCGTGATGCTTAATTGAGGCGTCACGGGCACTGGATTCGGTTCTGCATGTTTGGTGATTTTTGTTCGTAGTGATGATTGCTGATTCAGGTCCAGCGTATTGATTCGTTCCCGGATAGTATCAGAATCTAAATAAAGCCTCTCCAGTTCGCGTTCAACCATCAGCAGTTCTGCCAGACGCTGGTTCACCACAGAGGCCTGTTGTTGTTCCTTTGAAAAACGATCATAAATATCTTTTTCATTAAGGCGTGCGTGTTCGTAGCTTTGCTTAGCCATTTGCAGCAGGCGAGGCCCCAACTCTTTTCTGAGACGATTCGATCCCTCGATCGCTTTTTGAGTTCGTGTAGAAAGCCAAAGCTTCATCGCCTGAATTTGACCTTGAAGCTCAAGGATTTCTGGGTGATTTGGCCCGAGTTTGCCGTTCAGTTTGTCACGAAGGGCTGCCTCATTTTCTAGCAGTTGCTGCTGTACGCGGGCAGAGGCATAAATGTCTCGAGAATCAACGCCCATTCCCATTTTCAATAGTTCATTGGCAACAATAGGGTTTGAAACACTAAAAAGTTGTTGAAGATCTTCGCCCTTATTAATGGCTTGTGCAACAGAGGTGTAGAATGACTGAGCCTCGATTGACAGTTTCTGGGCTTCGACCAAGGCTTTGTTTAGTTCGATGACTCTTTCTGTTACGACGCTGATAATATTCTCGCCAGAGCCAAGGATCGAGTCTGATTTTGTTTGAAGTCGCAACAATTCTTCCTGTTTTAGATCACTTTTTTGCTGAATATCTTCTCGCTCACGAGATAGAATTTCGAGCATCTCCTGCGAATTATCCTGATGAGTTTCCTGCATGAATGCTAAATAGGAATTCATGACTTCTGTAATAATCACCGCAGCTGCTTCTGGATCTTGGCAGCGATAACGGACCCGTATGATATTTGTCTGCCGTGCTGAGCTAACGCTTAACCCATCTCGTAAAGACTTAATTGCGAGGCGCGGTTTCATCCCTAGGAAATCTGCTTGCTGTTCTCTTGGTAGTCGCCGCAACGCACCTATAATTACTTCATCGCTGATCAAAATCGTTTTGTAAGTTGGTAGTTCATCTTGTAGCTTCCGCTGACTTTGCTGAGTCTGATCGACGTTTCCTTCCCCGGTATGAAGCACAAGCAGTTCTGCACTAGATTCATATTCCCGTGTGGCCAGCGTAAAGTAGGCGATTCCCAGAATAGACGTGAATACCAACCACCCCATCATGGTCCATTTTCGCCGGATTAGCGAATGACAAAAACGCAGNACATTGGCTAGCGGATTAAGAATATCCTCTCGTTGAGGCTCATGAGAAATCTGAGCCTGGTTTTCAGGTGATAACATATACAGAATNCCTGCAATTGCAGTGAAGAATATTATTTTTCGGAGTTAACTAAAACTAGAAGGCTCTCGCATTGATCCCAAATCCGATGAGACGAATCGTATCGTAAAATGCAGTATTGGGTGTCTGCTCAACGGTCACAATATCCCCAGGAGCTAACCTTAAATCTGCTTTGCCTTTTCGTTTTGCTTTTTTGATACTGGCTTCGATCAGGATCGGTTCACCACCGGATGGATTGTTGCGGATGATGAAGACTTTATCTGCAAATGGATTTCTCGTTCCCGATGCCAAAGCAATCGCATCAAGCAGTCGCAAATCTTCAGAGATCGGAAATTCGTAACGGTCAGGTTTTGCAACCAGCCCCAAAACATGGATCGGTTTAGGGTCTCTGCGTTCTACCATCACAATTCCCCCATCTTGCAGTACGAGCGAGTTGGGATTTTCTACCGCCGCAGAAGCCAGATTAATTCGAACACTTGACGAACCAGAGGTCTGTACCTGGAGTTCACGCCCGGTTTGCTGAATATTGCCTTGACCATCGGGTTGCGATGCCATCAAAGGACGAGCTTGTGAATTTGTTTTCGATTGTCCCGGCTGTCGAATTTGCACAAACGTCCCGGCATCTTCAGACAAACCACCCGCTGCAACAATTGCTTGAAGTACATCTGATTGACTGGCACGTAATTCGTAGGTGGCAGGCAATTCCACTGCTCCTAAAACGGTAATACGATGCACCTTAGCCCGCTTCATCGTTACTGTCACATGAGGTGACCGGTAGAGTCCTTTGTTCACACAGACTCCCGCAATGATCGCCTCTGCTTCTTCCAAATCTGCACCTGCAAGGCGAACTTGCCCAATAATTGGTAACTGGGCAAGTCCTTTTTCAGTCACACGAACTGGAAAGGTGACTGTCTCGTCAGCCGACAGACCTGCCGAAATCGTCACTTCAATGACGTCCCCTTCCCCAATTAAATCGGTAGCCGTGGTTGATGTCGCCAGTTTCGTTAAATCCAGCGTTTGTGCATTCGCCAAAGGAGGTGCCTGGAATTGGACTGGCAAACTTTCAGCAGAATACTGTTTCGTGCTTGCACAACCTGTAAGTAAACTGATGCAAACCAGCAACAGCATAGCGCAAACACGTCCCACAGACCCTGCCTGGTAATCAGTAGAGCTGAAGGATTCGCAGTTCGAATTGTGTCTCAGATATTTAATATCCATGTAGTAACAACATCTAAAAAGGAGCGATGCAACTGGATAGGGTTCTGCAAATATTTGAATGTAATTTATTACTTAAAGGCTTCACAATATAAAGCCTATTAAGGTCACGTAACTCATTCGCTTCTCACTCCAGAGCATTCCCCCCCTGTTTGTGAGTACGATAGCACAGCACTTTTTTCCACCATAATGTCATGAGGAAACCGAGGGAATTTAACGTGAATGTTCGAATGGAGTCAATACCGGAATCAACACCACGCGATTGATCAATCAGAACTAGGGATGCAATACATAATATCCCCGGAGGACATCGTGTATCCCCAGTAACAGACACATGTTACGACAGGTTCGTGATCATGCATTAGCTTCTGACAGGGTTAATCTTGAACTCAAATCACGGGGGATGACATGTATTATTCAGTGAGCAATTTCATCGTTGCTCTGATAGATTCCGTGGCAGGTAATACTCATTGAACACAAACCAAGCTATTTGTCTTGAATGGGAGAGTGATTTCCTTTTGATTTCCCCATGCAAAGTTGCACTGCTGGGAAATAGGCAAATATGTAGGATCTCGTTTGTTTGCATCAAGTGCTTAGCACAGAAAACTACGAATCAGCTCTGAAAACAGTTAGTGACTCTTATTCGATTCGTAACGATGCAGCGTCGTAAGCAGAAGCGGGAGCAAAACAAGATTCCCGAGCAAGCCGCCCAGCATGGCGATGCTGACAAGCACTCCAAAGTAAACCAACGGCACAAACTCTGAAAGTGTCAGTACGCTGAATCCACAGACCAGCGCGATATTCGCAAACACAAGAGCCAGACCGACACGACTTTGAGTCAATCGCAACGAATCGTCATGGCCCATCCCATTTTTTCTTGACTTCATATAAACCGAAAGATAATGAATGCTCGAATCAACGGTTAAGCCAAGAGAAACAGAAGCGATCATTGCCGTGCCGATATTAACCAGTGAGCCAATCCAGCCGAGAGTTCCAATTAATAAAATGATCGGAAACAAATTGGGGACCATCGAAATCAAACCAATTTTCCAGTCTCGAAACGCCAGGGACATCATCAGGAATATTCCGACCGATGCAATTCCAAAACTGACAAGCTGATCCTCCAGCAAACTCAGTATGATATTCGCAAGCAACACGTACAGCCCGGTGCTTTGGGCATCGGGAAAGTATTTCTGAGCAACCGTTGTGACTTCTTCAATCAGCTGAAGCTTCAATTCTGCTGGCTGCCGTTCCAATGCTCGTAAAATAATCCGCATCCGCTGTTGCTCTGCGTTGAACAAACTCGGCTCAAACTCTGGTTGCATTTTTGCCAGAGTTTTTCGCTTTGCTTCATCGGTCCGGCCCATAATTCTTGGAATCAGATCCAAGCCATCAGTCAACGCAATCACTTTCGTCACCGCGAACTGACCATCAATCTTCAGCTCCCTTAACTCTTCAGCTAACAGCCGCAATTTTTGATAGTTTTCTTCTGTCTGTTCAACATCAATCGTGAAATCGACTTCATAATTCCCTGCTCCTCCTAAGTTCGATTCTACAAAATTGAGAGAGGCAACAATCGGACTTCGATCCCGAAAATTTTGACTGAAATCGGTTTCTACTCGAAGAAACGCTAACCCACTCAAACCGAACAAGGCTAAACCTAAAGCAACGATTCCAACGAATCGGGGAAATCGAAACACCAAATTGACCAGTTGCAGCAATCCTTGCGTGACGCGTTTCTCCCAGCCTGATTCTCGTGGATCGGTATCAATCCGACCAATCAAAACACCTGCGGGGATGATTGCCAGCACCGCCAAAAACACCATTCCTGTCCCAATGGTCATCATTAAGCCGAAGCTTTGAATGGGCACGATACTGCTCGAAAATAATGCAGCAAATCCAACCGCAGTTGTTCCGCATGTCCAGGCAATGGGAGGCAGCAAGTCACGCATCGTTTTAAGCAACGCGGAACGACGATCATACTCGGTTCTCAACTCGCGAAAATAAACGGTAATATGCATTACGGTCGCAATTCCGATAATTGTCACCAACGAGTTCAGCATCGAGCTGACCATACTCAATTGCAAACCGGACAGAACCAAAAAAGCTTTCGTCCAAACCAACGCCACGTGCACAACCAAAAGCGGAAGAAACATCCAGCGGAAACTACGAAACAGAAACAAGATAATCAGCAAAAGCACTCCCGACGAAGCCCAGCCCAAAACGGCTCCATCTTTCTCGACAATGCGATACATATCGTGAACCTGAACCAACTCTCCCACGACATAAGCAGGCGGCGAATGAGAAGCTGCAATTTCCCGAACCGCTGCAAATGTTTCTGATTGAGAGACTGCCGAGTTTTCCTGCGATTCCAATCGAAGCACAATCGCAGTGGTGTCACGATCCTTGTTAATCAACATCCCCTGGGAAAACGTCAACGCCTGTTCTCTGACCGAGGGGATTCGCATAAACAATCCGCCCAATGCGCCCATGCCTTTGGGGCGTAATACCCCAGTGAGTGATTGCGTACTCTCGGGACGAATTCCGGGAACCCGATTCAATTCCTCTACGAAACTTTTAATCTGCCCCAGTGTTTCGGATTCCAGAAGATCGTCCTGCTTCCAGGCAACCAGAATGAACTCATCCCCGCCGAATAGCTTTTTGCTTTCTAAGTAGTCAAGTAAAAGGGGACTGTCTGGCGCAAACAGAGATTCAATCGATTCGTCGAGCGTCAGACGATCAGCAATCGGAATCGCAATCACAGTCATTGATAATGCGAACAGCAACAGCAATGATCGAAAACCGAGCAGACGATCCAGCAAATTGAAACGCCTTACCGTTTTGGGCGAAGATGCTTGCTCTTCAGCTGCTGCCTGCTGTGCGGAATCAGAATCGGCCTGTTGTATGAAATCAGCCTGTTGTCTGGAATCGGGTTGAAAAGGAGTTTCGGGCATTGATAACAATATTCAATATCAGCAGGACAAGCATATTTAACAACAAATTACTGCAACATAAGATAGATCTCGACCAAGCCGGAAACAATCTCTTACTTTTTTGCCTGGCGAGTTACTTCCTGCATAATCATCTCTTCCAGTTCCGCTGACCAAACCGTGGGGATGCCGTAGTAGATCATAGATGTTGCTCCTTCGTAGCCGCCTTCCGAAAGTACTCGACGAGAAGGAATGTAAGCCATCACATCGTTACTGTAGCCCGCCACCCAGATATTCGGCGCGCCCAGGTCTGCCTTGATGCGAATCGAATAATCAACAACCACTTCGCCGCCCAGTACAACAATCGATAAATCGCCCAGTTTGACCGTTTGAATCGGATAAGGATAAGTCTTGGAAAGTCCTTTTTCATCGTCCCATTCAGCAAGCAATTTCTTGGCTCGTCCGACAATGTACCGATTACTAGAGGACAGATCCGCTTGCACCTCTTTTTTGGTTGGCAACTGAGACAACGGCAATGCGACTTCTTTGTATTCTGTTTTGATCGCCCCGTTAATTGGAGTCAGTTTTTTGCCGGCAGCTTCTTTGACTGCATCAGCTGCCATCCGACCGTATTTTTCGCTTAACTCAACCGTGCGGCGTGGGATCGGATTTTGATCAGCTCCGCAGNCTGCGACAAACATTGCGGTCGCACCCGGGAAATCTTTTTCGATTTCAATCTGTGCATAACCCGGCCAGTCCCCAGACCAATCGTACAAACTGACAACCGTTGCATGACATGCGTAGCCGAACAAAATCCCTTTGATCTTTTGCTTGCTGTCTCGCACTAGCAACACAGGGACTTCATGATCAACCGGTCCAACCAGCTTGCCTTCTTTTCGCAACTGAGGGACAGCGGCTTCTTTGTTGTTTCGACGATTCACTGCAAAAGTTGTTTCTCCTACCCCGTAACCAATCGTCACCGGTTCGAGATCCTTCACGGCTTCAGCCACCAATCCCGCAATCTTTCCGGGTAACGCTTCCGAATAGGCATCGACAAGTTGGCTCTGTTTTTCGTCAAAGAAATACATCGAACGCAAATTCGTCCCCACGACCGGCCCGCTATGTGTATGCGAGGTGCACAAAGAAATCTGTGAGCGATCTAATCCGAATTGTTGTTTCAACAATTCGGTGATCGCTTGCGAAACGCCTCGGTCAACCCCGACTAAATCCAATGTAATGATGACCGACCGCGAACCGGAAGCATCTTCCATCAGCAAAGCTTTGGCCCACAAATCATGCACTTTTCCCTGAGCAGGCTTGTTGCGTGAGCCATAACCTGACATCCACATCGGTTGCTCGGGTGTAATCACAACTCGTGAAACTCCC
>JAESQE010000229.1 GCA_016765335.1 Planctomycetaceae bacterium | reverse complement strand
AGTATGATCCGTAATTGACAACGGTCCGGCAGTCGCCTCACCCTCCCGCAGGAGATGCCTTGATCCAAAATAGTTTTTCAGGGCTGACTATCTACTGAACAACTTGCACGTCTGGTTCTGCATTTAAAATGCCTTCCAAATCACTTAATAAAGTGGTTAAGTAGGGCTGCTTGAGGTGTGCGTCTAATGCGTCGAGGTTTTTCCATTGCTCGGTCACAATGAATTTCTCGGGAGTAATTGAATCTTGTGTTAATCGGTACACAATATTGCCCGCTTCTGATTGTGTTTGAGCCAACGGCTCTTTAAATGCGGTTCGAAAAGCTTCTTCGGTGCCCGGCTTGATTTCAAAGAAAACGAGCATCTGGAATTTTTTATCTGGCTTATTCAGTTGCTCACTTACAATTTGAGCCAATGGATGAAGTTCTGAATCACTCATCAGTAGACTTTCTCTCGAAGTACGCATTCGCGTATTTGTTCTCGCGTTGGATGTTTCCTAACCTTTCTCAGTACAAGGCCACGATCAATCACGTAGCGCTTCATTGAGTTTTGGTATTAGAATGGAATATTAACAGATACTTTAGCGAATTTGTCCAATTGAATGAATTCTGAACGATTCCGAAAAAAAGAATCGTTTCAAATTAACATATTGTCGATCTTGAAAGCAGCCTGACTGTGTTGTCAGGCTACCACTAGTCATCGTTTATCCAATATTTCGCTATCTGCATTAAAACCCATGGCACAGAATCGTTTCCATTTGATTCACATACCCCTGCTATTGTGCGGAGTATGCCTGTTGTTAGCCGGCTGCGCAACGCCAGATTACCTGATGCCGAGCGGTTATAGTAGCACGTACCAAAAAGCAGTATTCGATGACGCGATGTACAGACAAAAATCCGCACCACTGGACTCAGAAGTCCTCATCCACGCCAGCGATGAAACCGCCATCTTACGATAATGGCTGGTAATACCAAACTCAATTAATACTTGCGAGAAGCGATCACTCGTGGCCTTGTACTGACAAGGACTTAGGGAATGTTCAACTCGCAAACAAATATGCGAATGCGTATAATCTCAGGAAACCAGCTTGGCAGGTTTCTGGCGTGAAATAAATCCTGCTCTAAAACAGGTGGTTTTTTCCATCGCCATTACTAGCCCGGCTCGCCTTGTTGTGGTTGTCATGGTAGAATTACGGTTGTGATTACCTGTTGATGATTCTCAAAAGGGAACAGTTTTTTGGACGCTTCTTTAATTAGCCGTTTGCGTGAAATACTAAGTGACGATCAGGTTCTGGATGATCCTGTTGAGCGTTTGGTTTACGAAAGTGATGGGTATTTGCTGGAACGGCGGATGCCGGATGTTGTTGTATTTCCGGGGTCTACCGAACAGCTTTCCGCGGTGATGAAGCAGTGCTGTGCAGCCGGGGTGCCGGTTGTTCCTCGTGGAGCCGGGACGAGTTTGGCAGGCGGTTGCTTGCCGGTCGATGGTGGCGTGATGGTTTCGCTTACCCGCATGCAAACCATTCATGAACTCAACCTGGTGGATCGCTTTGCGGTGGTTGATGCGGGGGTTGTTAATGGCCGACTGAATCAGAATTTGGTGGGGACCGGCCTGCATTTTGCTCCCGATCCTTCCAGTGCAGGTTCTTCCACAATCGGAGGCAATGTTTCCACGAATGCAGGCGGACCGCATACGCTCAAATATGGAGTAACTTCCAACCATGTACTTGGCTTGGAAATCGTTTTGCCTGATGGAGAAATCATCGAACTGGGAGGTCCGCAAGGATTTTCTACGGATTTAGATTTGGTGGGATTGTTCACAGGCAGTGAAGGCACATTCGGTTTTTGTACCAAAGCAACGCTTCGCTTGGAAAAGAATCCGCAGACATTGCAAACGCGTCTGGCAGTATTCGATACGCTCGATGATGCAGTGCAAGTCGTCAGCAAAATTATCGGATCAGGAATTATCCCGGCTGCTTTGGAGTTGATGGATCAGGGGATGCTGCAAGCGGTGGAAGATCGCTATCATCACGGCTTGCCCACCGATGCGGGAGCGGTATTAATTATTGAAGTGGATGGCCCGGAATCTGCCACCGCGCAAGAGATTCAACAGGTTGATCAAATTTGCGAAGCAGGTAAATCGCGTGAAATCCGCAAAGCAAACACACCAGCCGAGCGGGCTGCGCTTTGGCAATGCAGAAAGCAGGCCTTTGGTGCGATCGGAAAAATCAGTACCAGCTTCTGTACACAAGATGGCGTTGTGCCTCGCACGAAGTTGCCGGAGCTGCTTCCGTTTGTACTCGAAGTGGGCAAGAAATACGATCTGCGAATTTTCAATGTCTTTCATGCAGGCGACGGTAACATTCACCCGATCATTCTGTTTGACGAAACGAACAGCGAGCAAGTCCAGCGGGTATTGGACGCCAGCGAAGAGATCTTGTCTCGATGCCTGGATCTGGGGGGCACAGTCACCGGTGAGCATGGGATTGGAATCGAAAAGATCGAGTTCATGTCGCGGATGTTCAACGAAACAGACCTGGAAGTTTTCCGAGGCGTAAGAAGCGTTTTTAATCCGCAGCTGACCATGGGACGCGGAAAGTTGATCCCGACTATAGAGCAGGCTGCAACAAATTCATAAAGACGATCTGCGAGTGCCCACGCTTATTTTTTCATTCATGTGTAGAAGAACAAGGCAATTATGACGGCTGAAAATCGGCGACTGGACGAAAATTATAATCGAACCAAGAACTGGAAGCGCTGGGGACCATTTCTTTCTGAACGGCAATGGGGAACGGTACGTGAAGATTACTCGGAACAAGGCAATGCCTGGTCTGACTTTCCGCATGACCATGCTCGAAGCCGTGCGTATCGCTGGGGTGAAGATGGACTTTTGGGTTGGACAGATCGCCAATGCAGACTTTGCTTTTCGGTTGCGTTGTGGAACGGTCGCGATCCCATTTTGAAGGAGCGTCTTTACGGTTTGACAGGCCCTGAAGGGAATCATGGGGAAGATGTTAAAGAGTGTTACTACTATCTCGATTCAACGCCCACGCATTCTTACGCCAAAGCGGTTTACCGTTATCCTCATGCAGAATACCCGTACCAGCAGCTTCAAAAGGAGAATCAGCACCGCGGGCTGAATGATCCAGAATTCGAAATCGCTGACACGGGAGTGTTCGATGAGAATCGCTTTTTTGACGTGCAGGTTGAGTACGCTAAAAAAGATGATAACGATATTCTCATTCGCATTACGGCAACTAATCATGGACCCGAAGAAGCAGATTTGTGGGTGTTGCCCACGCTTTGGTTTCGTAACACCTGGGTTTGGGAATGCAAGCACGAAGGCTGTTCGTTGAAACCTCGGCTTCAACTTGAGGGCACGAGTCGAGTAAAAACAACTCACGAAACACTGCCCGATTTCAATTGTGATTTTGGTGAGCATCCTGATCAGCGAGATCGTCCGTTACTGTTTACCGAGAATGAAACAAATTTCGAATCGCTGTATCATAAGCCCAATAGTTCTGCGTATGTCAAAGATGCTTTTCACCGTTGGGTTATTGACAATGAAACAGAAGCCGTCAATCCTGCCCAGATGGGAACCAAAGCAGCTGCGGTTTATCATTTATCGATACCCGCAGGAGAATCTCAAGTCATTACTGTGCGGTTAACACAACAGGATCAGCAGGTTGAAGAAAGTTTAGGAAGCGATTTTGATCAAACTTTTACTCAACGGATTGCAGAGGCTGATGAGTATTACGAGTCGATCATTCCGCAAGACGTCGATGCAGAACAGCGGATGATTTCTCGGCAGGCGTATGCCGGCTTGTTGTGGTCCAAGCAGTTCTATCATTACATTGTGAAAGAATGGCTCGAAGGGGACGACGAAATTGCACCTCCTTCAGAACAGCGGAAAAAGGGACGCAATCATCAGTGGGAGCATCTTTATGCCCGTGATGTAATTTCGATGCCCGACAAATGGGAATATCCCTGGTTTGCAGCATGGGATCTTGCGTCTCATATGATTCCTATGGCTCGTATTGATGCCCAGTTCGCCAAAAAACAACTGCTGCTGCTGTTACGAGAATGGTACATGCATCCCAACGGGCAACT
>JAESQE010000228.1 GCA_016765335.1 Planctomycetaceae bacterium | reverse complement strand
CTCTAACTCCCCCTTCGTAAGGGGGAGAACCAATTAATCAGAAGCCCTCTTATGTATTCGATCCGCGATTGAAATGCCATTAACCGGCAGCGATTACAGATCAATACGCAACCAATACAGGCGTTGTCGATCACCTGTAATGTAGATGTGTTCGAGCATGTGGCCGATGTTTTGCTCTGGGAATTCGTTATACATGGTTCTGGTTTTCCAGCGGACTTTAAGACGTTTTTCGAAGCTCACCAGCTCCGGGGTCAGCCAAAGTGTTGCGTGGTTGGCTCCGACGGTAACGTTCACCGTGTTTCCAGGAGTAATCTTGCCTTCCACAGGCAACGGCCGGGGTGGTTTGACATTGCCATTGGGTAAAAACCGTGGCTTGATCGCTGCCTGATAAAGTCCGGAGAATTCCAGCCAGGCGAAACGATTATCGCTGGGACGCATCGTTTTCATTTTGAATTCTTTGGGTAACTCTGCTCGCTGATGAAATTTCATCCATTCAATAATACGTGGGAGTTCTTCGTGGTAATCTTCGTGACCACGCTGCTTGTACTCGGCAAGAATGACATCTTGTCGATACTTCATCATTTTCGACAGAACAAATGCATTGTGTGTGAATGTATCGCCATCCAATTCCCCTACCACAACATAGAACGGCAAGTTCACACAGTTTTCCCAGTAAATCCTGGCGAATTCATTGATCTTCCCTGTGATCGAAACCGCTCCTGCAAACAGATCCGGATGAGCCATGCCGATATCAAAGACTGCATCTCCTCCCAAACCATGCCCGCACAAAAATACGCGATCAGAATCAATCGAAAAACGCTTTCTTGCATCGCGAATTGCATTGACAACCTTGCGATGCGACTCCGCAGAACCAACACCGGTTGTCCCCTGATTTTGTAGATAGTCAGGAGCAATCACAATGAAACCGTTTCGATGAGCAGGCCCCGCCATGTTCGAACCGCCCCACCATGTCAGTTCATCTTGCGGCTGCATGCCACGTGCATGCAATGCCACAACAAGTAGGTATTTCCGATCTGGAGAATATTCAACAGGAAGCAACACCTGATACGAAACCGGCGAGGAAGTATTCATACTTTCCAACAACATCGGCTGCCCGGTTGCTCCCAACGGCGTTTCATACACAGGCCCCAAGTGCTCAACAATCGCTGCGATTGTCTTAGGCCCCACGCTTTCGATATTTTTCAGTTCAGACAGAATTTCTTTACGTCGAAGCGGATTCTCACATTTCAGAAATTCAAAAACGAGATCGTGTGCATCCCAAAAATGAACGGTCGTTTCTGCATCTGTTTCTGCCAGCGCTGGCCCAACTATCCAGCCAGAATACGCCAGAGAAAGTTTTTCACTCGCAGACAAAAAATCGTCCTGAGCATTATTTAGAAACGGAACCATTCGCCCCAGCGTGTGCCGAGAAAGACGATCCTCGATCACAGATCGCATATCCCGAAACCTTTGCAACAACTCCCGATCTTTAATTCCCACCTGAAGTTCAGCCAGCAAAGCATGTGTTTGATCAATCTGTTCCAACTCTTTTTTGTGCTCACGAATAATATTATCAACTTCCTGGACAGTCGCCTTATTGACGTCTTCGCGTGGAAATTTATTGACCGCAGAATCGTTAACCAAATTGTACTGCCCCGCATCAAGCCTGCGTTTGAATTCGTTCAAAGCCTGCGTGGCTTGCAACTGACGAATCTGTAAACGCAGATTAGCCACTTTGTCGATTGAGTCTGGAAACTCAGCCGAGATTTTACGCAATTCCGCCTGGGCTTCGAGGTAGTTTTCATAAGAGATGAAAAAGCGGACAATTGCCAGGCGATCTTCATAATTCTTTTCGTCGATGGTATGAGAAAGTGTATCTCGTAGAACTTTTGTGGGAATTGTTTTTGTATCGACCGCATATACCCAATCATGTTTCGAGGCTGTCAGTTCTATATAGTCTGGCCTCAGCTTAGTAATTTCCTGCACAAATTCCAGCTTTTTCCCGCCGCCTTGCAACTGCACGGTTCGTCTGCCAAATTCAGAAAAGGGACTCACGGCCGCAAAGCCACCGATCGATTCAAACTTCGCGCCGCGCCGCGGTCCAGGCGGAAGCTCAAGCTCAAACTCGTCCACATTGGGATCGCCAATTTGAATTTCTGCGATCACTTTTTGTGATTGCATCAGGTAGTAACGTTGTGGCCCCGCATCAACCACCGTAAAAGCAAAACTAGGATCCTGACCATTTCGCCTGATCCCTATTTGANTCAAACCTTTTAAGGCGAACGGATTCCCGAGGAAGGAAATCCGATACCCACTGGTCATCAAAACTTCGCCCGCCCGCGCGGNACCCGCAGNCGCCAGGCACAGACAACTTTGAAGCAGAACAATCATCAATAACCGCATACAAATACTCCATCACGTCAATTTGTTCCCAAAAGAACAAACAGCCAATCAGACATTTCAGTCTGAAATTCTTCCTCTACATCAAATAAAGGACTGATCCTCTAGGTATGGGATGTAGGGTTCAGTTCGAATCTCACTTGAAGTTCGGTTAAACGCATGAAACAAATAGCCACAAAGCATCACTGGCCATGGGCCATCGCCTTCAAATCCTAAATCTTCTAATTTGATTTTACCTTGATCGATCCAACGTGCTTGAACTCGGTATGCTTTTCTAATGAGATCCATGTCAAGATCTGGTAATGTGTCTTTCTCTAGAAGTCTGATTCTAGCTTTTTTGTATGCCTCAAATACAAAGCCAACACAACTGAATCGCATTCTTGGATAGCGATCATCTTCTTCTCTCAACTTGGACACATGTGGGTAGACACAGTACATCTGGGGAGCAAGTCTGAGTATCTCTTTTCTTCCAATTTTCTGGAAGATGGCATGCTCAGCAGCATGTCGATCAAGGAACGTTTTTATTTTACGTTCTTCATCATCTGTTAGATTAGCAACGCCCACAACACTGATCTTCATGCGAGATAAATTATCGTTCCCATGTAAAGGTGGTCCCATATCAAAAATCGGGGTTTTATCCTTTGCATCATACGAACCCGCAGAAGCTGCAAGTCCCGTGTGCTCAATAAAATCGCGTAACTTTCCATCTTGTCCCACGACATCATAGATGCTCAGCAAAATCGATGATTCATTTACGCGATAACTCGGCACACAAATCTCCAATTAAGCGATAGTCTCTTCGCTGCATTTAGTTCGTAAATTTCGAAGCCATGAAATAGCACCCTGATTATCTTTGTTGCTCCACTGATCAAGCAGTTCGTCAATATCGTCGCTGACAAGTTCCGCAAACCAGCCATAACCGCATTCATTTGCTGCTTGCCATGCCTGTTCAGCAAGCGGACTACGCANCGATACGATTGCTACAATTGCCAAAGAAGCAATCGCTGCATGTTTGTCTTGCAGAAGGATACGCGGGTTCGNGTATGCATCTACCATTTCCCAAAGTTGCTGAGCCAATGCTGGTTGAGGATTTTCAACAATTGGTGGATGAACCTCGAAGTTACGATAAATCATCTTGGCAACTTCAATTTGCAGGTCCACTGGAAGTGGCGACTTACTCCCTGCTTCAAGCAGTACAGCCAACTCGCCCATGTGATCCATCGGCATGATTGCAATGTATTTCCGAATCGCTGACCCAACTGCATCCAATTCATCTCGCGTGTTACTGTTACGATGAGCGATGATGTATTTCCGAAGTAGTGGTAGTAGAACTACTTTTTGCAAGGCATCGAAGCTCGTTAGCTCCACTTTAAAAATCAAACGGCAAGATGGATCTTCACCTGCACTACTTAGCTGAATGATGAGTTCTTCGGTGGTAAGTACAGGGTCTTCTTCTGCGATTGCACTTGGTGTGGTAAACTGTGGGTCCGATGAATGATGATGATCGTCAGGGACATTAATGAACCGTAGAGGACGTCCATCATCGGCTTTTGTAACTATGTTATATTTACCCGGAACAGTTGGCTCAATTAGGGCATCAGAGTTCCATATTCCAGAATGTGGTAACGTAGTTGTTTCCAGGTATTTACCCGTTAAAACAAAGGCTTCCTGATTAATTTCTTCTTCATACCAATCCTGAACAATATGTTCATAGTAACTTTTCCAGTCCTTCTTAGCAGGCGATGGCAAAGATGAAATTTCATTAGCTTCTGGCACGATTACATATCCTCATTGAGGGTAGATTTTGTTCTTGGAGCGGAAATTTCTTTATCCTCCAATAGCTGCTTAATCATTTTGAATTTAAGACTGGCATTCTCGATTTCTTTACTGAACTTTGCAACTTGCTTCTCTGTAATTCTCATTTCAGTAACGCCAGAATCACCGTCTGGATCAGTGTATTCCAGGCGAAGAGTTGCAATAGGAACAGCCCCTTCAATTCGTTCACGGCTTTGATCAAAGATTGGACGGATATCACAGATCAGCCGAAAATCATCAAGCTCCGCACCGATGGCCTCAACTAAATGTTGAGCTTTAAATTGCTTGCCAATACCTGTTGGTTCTGCAACTAACTTATTTAATCGATTAATCAGTGTTTGCTGCTCTTGAATTGAAAATGATTTAGCATTTTCTTTTATCGATTGTCCCAGAGCAGCCATCGCATCCAAGATGTCCATATCTACCATGTGTAGAAATTCACTCAGCTTGTAAATAATCGCTGCGATTCGATGAGGATCATCCTTGACTGATTCATTAACAAGTGTCTCCAACTCAGAGTGATCTAGAAAAGCATCTGTTGTAGAAAGTCTTGTAGCAAGTTGTAAATAAGATTCCTCATCAAGATCCAAGATGTAACGAGCATCTTCCAAGAAGTCATCATCTCTTACGAGATGATGAACCATCGTTCGGAATGGGGGATTCCCGAAAAAAGATCTTCTAATTACCATTTATTCCATCCATTTCAAAGTTTGATTTGAGGTGGATTTTGGGGATCACCTGCATTCATAAAGTGTACTTAACATTAATTCAGTTCGCAATTGCAGCTCATTGAGACCGTTTTAGCTGAAAACGCTATTCAGAAACTAACGGGAACCCTCCTTATTAGATAGCATTCTTGCGCATTGAACCTATCCATCAGGCTACCAAGGTAGGGGAAAAATACAAGTTTGACTCCTCTTCCTACTCGTCACGGAAGAAATAATAAGAATGGGCCCGGTTCAAGTCTGGCGAATTACCAAACATACAATATCACAATTATCGGATGAGATACTTCGTTTTATCGGTCATTCATCTCGTCAGCTTGTGTTTCGTTTTGGGTGGGGCTGGGTATCTTTTCTGCTGGGTTGCTTTTCTTCGGTGCGGGCTTCTTGCTAGACTAACGGATCGATGCTTGCCTATCTTTACATGTGAGGTGATATCGATTTTTCTGCCAATGCTTTTTCTAAATGTCCATAAATACAGATATCTGGAATGAATATAGAGGGATTTTAGTATGAGAAGGTTGTCGATCACGTTTTTGTCGAGCGTATTTCTGTTTGTGGCTAGTTGGGCCGGTTTGACTGCGACTGTTGGTGCAGCGGAGCCGAGTGGTTTTAAGCCGATTTTTAATGGGAAAGATCTTTCCGGTTGGAAAGGGGCAGCTAAGTTCTGGCGGGTTGAAGCGGGGGCGATTGTCGCTGAATCGACCAAGGATAATCCTTGCGATGCCAATGAGTTTTTGCTTTGGGAACACGGCGAAGTTGATGACTTCGAATTGAAGCTCGAATTCAAAATTGAAGGCAGTGCATCTGCGAATTCCGGGATTCAGTTCCGGTCTCAGGTCGAAGCAGATGGTCATGTGGTCGGTTATCAGGCGGATATGGACTTAGCCGGCAAGTATCTGGGAGCTTGTTACGATGAACATGGTCGTGGGATGCTGGCTGCTCCCGGGCAAGAACAATTATGGAGATCTCCGGAAGATCGCAAAAAGAAGGAACTGGCTGATCCTGATCAACTGACGAAGAAGGTCAAATCAGGCGGCTGGAACGAATATCATATTCATGCATCGGGCAATGTGTTGACGCTTTCGATCAACGGAGAAGTCTTTTCTCGTGTGATTGACGAAGACAAAAAGAATAGCGACCTGGCAGGTGTGCTCGCATTACAGTTGCATTCTGGTCCTGCGATGAAAGTTCAGTTTCGAAATATTCGATTGAAGCGGTTGCCTTTGAAAGATCGCAAGAAAATTGTGCTTATCGCTGGGGTGAAAAGTCATGGCTACTTTTCTCATGAACACAAAGCGGGCTGTATTTTACTTGCTGATTGCTTAAATAGTTCCGGATTGCCAGTGCAGACCGTTGTTTATAGCAATGGCTGGCCTAAAGATGTGACAGCTTTTGATAACGCAGATACGGTCGTTTGCTACTGTGATGGAGGCGGGCGGCATTATTTGAATCCGCATTTGGACGAGTTCGATCACGTGATGATAAAAGGTGTCGGGCTGGTTTGTCTGCATTATGGTGTGGAAACTGTCATCGGGCCTGAAGGGGATCACTTCATTAAATGGATGGGGGGCTTCTTTGAGCCAAACTGGTCGGTTAATCCTCATTGGATAGCTCAGTTTAGAACGTTCCCGGATCATCCGATTTCTAACGGCGTGAAGCCATTCGCAATTAATGACGAGTGGTATTATCACATGCGATTCGCCAAAGACATGAAAGGCGTGACGCCTATTCTTTCGGACATCCCTCCACGGGAAACGNTAACTCGACCGGATGGTCCGCATTCTGGAAATCCACACGTGCGAGAATCGGTGCTTGTTCGTAAAGAGAAACAGCACGTGGCCTGGGCGTTTGACCGGGCGGGTGGAGGACGCGGATTCGGCTTTACCGGCGGTCATTTCCATCAGAACTGGCAACAGGATGACTTCCGAAAAATTGTACTGAATGCGATTTGTTGGTCTGCTCAGATGGATGTGCCGAAAAATGGGGTGCAATCCACTAAGCCAACTGCTGAACAGCTCAAGAAGAATCAGGACTATCCCGCCAAAAAAGGTTTTCAAGTCCCTTCTCCTGAAGTGGAATTGAAACCGGCGAAACAATCTTCCACAAGTCAAAAGGCTGGTCCGAGTGGCCCAACCACCGACAAAGCTTTGTTTCTTAGTAAGATTGTTACCAAAAAGACTCCCGGTCATTCGGTTGCCATTGATGTGGATATCAAGGGAGCCAAGTCGCTTTTTTTGGTTGTTGCAGACGCGAAAGATGGATTTTCTTGTGATTGGTCTGACTGGGCAGAACCTGTTCTGGTTGGTCCGAAAGGCAAAATGAAACTGACCGAATTGAAGCCTTTTATGTCTTCGTCTCAATGGGGTTCAGTCAATGTCAATAAGAATGCTGGCGGAAAACCGATGCGAATTGACGGGAAAGAAATTTCATTTGGAATTGGTACCCACGCGAATTCGATCATTGGATTTCATTTGCCTGCTGATCACAAATTTGAGCGATTTCAAGCACGAGGCGGTTTAGATAACGGCGGGGCTGATCAAGCCGGAGGAGATTCCTGTAGTGTGCAGTTCGCAGTGCTGGATCAAAAACCTTCTGCAAAGTTTCTGGCCTCTGTTTCTCAAGAGGCGGTTGCTTCGGGTGGGAGTCATGATCTGAGTGATGCGTTATCGCAGTTAGATGTTGCCAAGGGGTTGAAGGCAGAGTTGTTTGCTGGCGAGCCGATGATACAGAATCCGACCAATATGGAAATTGATGCACGCGGTCGCGTTTGGATTTGCGAAGGTGTCAATTATCGAAAATTCAATAATAAAGAGACCGAAGGGCGAATAGATGGTGACCGCATTGTCATTCTGGAAGACTCCGACGGAGATAGCAAAGCTGATAAAACGACCGTGTTTTATCAAGGACACGATATCGATTCTGCACATGGGATTTGCGTGCTTGGAAATCGCGTTTTAATTTCCGTAGGTGAGAACATTTTCTTTCTGATTGATGATAACGGCGACGACAAAGCAGATCGTAAAGAGCTGTTATTCACGGGCATCGGCGGAGCTCAGCACGATCACGGGATTCATGCTGTTGTGTTCGGGCCAGATGGAAAACTGTATTTCAATTTTGGAAACAACGGCGGACAGATTAAAGATAAAAACGGGAAGCCAATTATCGACAAGCAGGGAAATGTGGTTGATAGTTCCCGCAAACCGTATCAGGAAGGCATGGTTTTTCGTTGTAATTTAGATGGTTCTGAATTTGAGACACTCGGTTGGGATTTTCGCAACAACTGGGAAGTTTGTGTCGATTCCTTTGGTTCGCTTTGGCAAAGCGATAACGATGATGATGGGAACCGCGGAACCCGTATTAACTTTGTCATGGAATACGGAAATTATGGCTACAAAGATGAATTCACCGGAGCAGGTTGGCGGGAGCCACGCACTGGCTGGAATGCAGAGATCCCTTTGAGACATTTCCACCAGAATGATCCAGGAGTTGTGCCTAACTTGCTTCAAACAGGTGCTGGGTCTCCGACCGGAATTCTGATTTATGAAGGGGATTTGCTTCCCGAGATGTATCGAAATCAACTTATTCACTCTGATGCTGGCCCGAACATTGTGCGAGCTTATCCGGCAAAACCAGCTGGAGCTGGGTATACAGCAGAAGCTGTACCTATTTTAGAAGGTGTGCGAGATAAATGGTTTCGACCGAGTGATGTTTGCATTGCACCGGATGGCTCACTGATTATTGCTGACTGGTACGACCCTGGAGTTGGTGGTCACCGCATGGGTGATGAAACTCGCGGACGTTTATTTCGCATTGCTCCTCCAGGAACTGCTTACAAAGTTCCTAAGACAGATGTAACAACAGTTGCCGGGGCAATCACAGCACTTCACAGTCCGAATCTTGCGGCACGGTATTTAGGTTGGACTGCTTTACAGAAATTCGAAGCTCAAGCAGAAGCTGCCTTGCTGGAGATGTATCAATCGAAAAACCCTCGCATGCAAGCACGAGCTTTGTGGGCGTTGGGCAAGTTAAATATTGATAAAAAGAAAAAACTGAGCATTCTGCGAGCAGCACTACAAGATGAAGATTCTGATATTCGTATCACAGGAATTCGCCTGCTCAGGCAGCTCAAAAATGTTTATTCGCATGAAGATGTAATGGATGTGATTAACATTCAGGATCCTTCGGCTGCGGTTCGCCGAGAGTTGCTGGTGGGGATTCGTGAAATTCAAAGTCCCGAAATCGCTGCGCAGTACTGGGCAGAACTGGCTGTTCAACACGATGGAAAAGATCGTTGGTATCTGGAAGCCTTAGGGATTGCGGCTGACGGTCGTTGGGATGCCTGTTTGGCTGCCTGGATGAAACGTACCGATAACAACTGGGACACCTTGGCTGGTCGCGACATCATTTGGCGATCTCGTGGTTCAAACACAGCTGAATATTTGGCAAAGATTATTCGCAACTCTTCCACTTCTGCTGATGAGTTGCCTCGCTACTTCCGGTCTTTTGATTTTGCCCCTGCGGTTGATCAACAAATTTATGCAGACTTAGCTTTTAATTCTTCGAAAGGGGATGCTAAGCGATTGGATATCATTTCTTCAGAAGCAATCAATCGTCTTAGTGGAAGCGACTTCCTGAAGAATCCGAAATACCGAGCAGCCGTTGAGCAAATGCTTGATTCTCAACCGGAATCGCAAGCATTTGTTTCTTTGGTTGGACGTTTCTCACTGCAAGATCGTTATCCGGAATTGTTAAAGGTTGCGATTAAGTTTTCAGATTCGCAATTGGGAGTTGATGCAATCCGAGTCTTGCTTCAAAAGAAGAACTGGAAGATCATCAATGCTGGCCTTGGTCAGGCTGATGCTGTTCAAGCAGAGAAGCTGGCTCAGGTACTTGGTCTTTCGGGAGAAAACAGTGCGACCGGAACCTTGGCATCGACCATGAAAAATAAGAAGTTGAGTACCGGCGTTCGCCGAGCATCAGTCAAGGGATTAGGATCAACTCGACCTGGTACCTTGCAAGTGATGGAATTTGC
>JAESQE010000227.1 GCA_016765335.1 Planctomycetaceae bacterium | reverse complement strand
GAACTGACATCAATCGCCGATTTGAAGAAATTATTCAAGGGGCTGAAATTACCATCGTCAGCGATGAACCCATTTTCCCCGGATCTGCATTTCGAACGATTTTGATATCGAGCTGATTAACCGCTTCATTTTTGGAGAAAGCAAGTATAACCACGGAGACACAGAGGGCACGGAGTAAAAAAAGACAAGTCTAAATTTCTGACGTGGCTTGAAGCATAAATCGGCAGTCGAAACAGATTTCACGAAGGACTAGAAAAATACTCTGTGTCCTCCCTGTCTCTGTGGTAAATATTATTTTACCAGTAAGTTTGGAATTCGAAGTTCTATTTATCCAATCACTTGAGAATGACAGATTATCGCGAAATTACTGGGCACTGGTCATGTCCGGGCGTAACTTGGCGGCTTCTTTCATGTAAACGTGAACGATGTCGCTTTGTTTTTTGTCGGTATTGACGTGCAACAATACGCGAATGCACATTTTTAATGAATTGGGAACTGCAATTTCGGATGCACACAACAACGGAACTTCGCTCATTCCGAGATCACGAGCAGCTTCTGCTGGAAAGCTGGCTGTCAGATCTGGGGAGGTTGTGAAGACAGCGGAAACGAGATATTCGAAATCGTCAATTTCGTTAGCACGCAGCACTTCCTTTAACAATTCTGTTGTTGCCTGAAGAATTGCTTCCCTTGTATTTTTATCAGCCGAGATGGCTCCGCGTACGCCTCGAACGAGCATCAGATATCCTTTTATTTATCCCACAAAATCAACTGGTGAAGAGTCAGCAGTAAGCTGGGTTAGTCAGTAGGCTGGGTTAGTTTTTACGTAACCCAGCAAGTTTCGGTCCGCAGTCGCGGCCCCTACTTTAATTACCGAATGCTTTTATCAGGCAGTCCTGTTTTGATCCCGCCATCTAAAGGCATCGTCGTCCAGGCCTGATCGCCAGTTTCAGCCATTAACTCATTGAGCTGTTTTTTCAGTTGAGCAACCAACTGTTTGTGCTCTGGCTTGTTGACCAAGTTGGTTTTCTCGCCCGGATCGTTTTTCATATCATACAGTTCAGCCATGTGCCGATCTGGTTTGCTATCGCCGTGTGGATATCGCATGTACTTCCAACGATCGGTTCGGATTCCCCGCACATTTGGCGTGTAAGGGAACTGTTTTTCGTAGTTGTATTCGTAATACCAGGCTGTTCGCCAATCCTTGGTATTTCCTTTAAGAAGTTGGACCCACGATTTTCCATGAATATCTTTCAGAGCAGGAGCATCGCACAACTCGACAATACTGGGAGCCAGATCGATATTGAGAACTTGCTGGTCGATGACAGTGCCCGGTTTAATCAAATTTGGATACCGCACAATCATCGGGACGCGAATACTTGGCTCGTGCATCGCTCGTTTATCAGACATTCCATGTTCGCCCAGGAACATGCCGTTGTCTCCTGCGAAAATGATGACGGTGTTTTCAAGTAAACGTCTTTTTTTCAGCGATTCATAGAGACGACCAACGCTGTCATCCACGGAAATGATACTAGCGGTATAAGATTTTACGAACAGTTCGAAATCAAGAACCGCAGCCGCAGAGCGATCTGGGAACTTTTCTCGGAAGCCGTACAGCGGACCATAAATTCCGTGCCAGGTATCGAGCCGTTGCTCAATCCATTTCGGTTTGCCTTCCAAATGAAATGCAGTGCGAGGATAACCGACATCGATGCCATCAAAAACGTGTTCGTATTTTTCCTCTGGAGTAAACGGCGTGTGCGGAGCTTTGTGGCCCAGGACCAACATGAACGGCTTGGACTTTGGCTTCTTATCGAGCCAGTCAATTGCCATATCGGTGATGACTTCTGAATAGTAGCCGGGCACAACTTTTCGGTCTCCGTTGACGTTGAACTCGGTGTCGTAATATTGCCCTTGTCCTTTATGGGTCACCCAGTAATCGAATCCGGGTCGCCTGGAATCATCGGCTTCGCCCATGTGCCATTTTCCGATATAGGCTGTTTCGTATCCGGATTTTTGCAGCTGCTTCGGAAAGCTCGCCAGATCACGAGGGTAATCGGTGAAGTTATTAGTCACTCCATGTGTGTTCGCATACAACCCCGAAAGAAACGAAGCGCGAGACGGCGAACAAAGTGAAGTCGTGACAAACATGTTCGAAAAGCGAACACCTTCTTTGGCCAAGCGATCAATATGAGGCGTCTTCAAATAAGGATGCCCTTCGCAGCCAAGCTGATCAGACCGCTGATCATCAGTGAGAATGAAAATCACATTCGGTCGATCCGCATTCGCGATTTCGATTTTCCCAACCAGCACCATGCAGGCAAACAACAGAAGTAAAAGTGTCTTTCGGACCATCTTGCTTTGTATCCCTTAGTTTATGATTGACCATCTCAGAAGAAATCCCGAGTGTTTTCATGTCCCCTACGAACCAATAGCCTCAAAAAGAATTCTCAAGACTCTCCACAAGATACGTTGTTGCCCTCAGCAATTCCAGTCGAGGCTGATCTGTTGAGTAAAATGAATCGCGAGTTCGTGGCAATCTGATCTCACAAAAAGAATTTTCAGAATACTCCAATGATTCGGCTTGACAGATACAGACAGGTCTGTATATTTAAGTCATGAGCGAAGCACGAACCAAATCTAGCGCCCGCGATCGAATCATCGTAACGGGTGAAAAACTGTTTTATGCAGAAGGAGTACGGGCTGTTGGCATCGATCGCATCATTGCAGAGGCGGGAGTTGCCAAGATGACTTTGTACAACCACTTTGCTTCTAAGGATGATTTGATACTGGCGGTGTTGCAGTTTCGGGATGAGAAGATCAATAAATTCTTCGAAACTGAAATTGAGCGGAATGTCGCCCAGGGGCTGGATCGGCTGCAAGCGTTTTTTGCGGCTTTGAAGCAGTGGTTCGAAAGTTTAGGATTTCGAGGTTGCGCCTTTATTAATGCTACGGTGGAGTTGGCAGATCCGAATCATCCGGCAGCCATCTTCTCTGCTCAGCACAAAGTCGCATTTCATAAAATGATCAGGGAAATTGTGATTGAGGTCGCAGGACCGAAAGCTGCGTCTGTTGCTCCGGCGATTTCAATGCTTGTTGAAGGAGCCATCGTTACGGCTGTGATTGATGGGAATCCTGATGCGGCTGATGTCGCCAGGCAGGCAGCGTTTGCGATGGTGTCTAAGCAAAAGTGAAGAGGAATTGTTTCGTTTTATTTACCAAGTTATATACAGACCTGTCTGTATATAACTGCTGTTTATGAGCTGGGTGTGTTACCCAGCCAATGTTTATGATGTTTTTTTGATTGAAGGAAATTTGCTATGCAACGTTTAAAATCTGTAGACCCTACATCTGCTCAAGGGCACACGAAAGAATTGCTGGATACTGTGGAGCAGGCATTTGGCATGACTCCCAATGTTGCCAAAGTGATGGCGAATTCTCCGGCAGTGTTAGAAAGTTATCTTGTGTTCAGCCAGGCGATCGGGAATTCTTCGATCGGTGAAAAGCTGCACAACCAAGTGAAACTCTCAACCAGCCAGTCAAACTCTTGCGATTACTGCACTTCAATACTTAGTGCAGTTGCTCCGAGTGCAGGATTGACAGCTGAAGACGTTCTCGCAGGTCGCACGTCTTCAGCCAGTGACCCACGGACTGATGCAGCTCTGAAGTTTGCAGAAGCAGTTTTGGAAAGTCGAGGCAATGTGAGTGACGAACAACTCAAAAAAGTCCGAGGTGCAGGGTTCGACGATGCGGGAATCGTAGAGATTGTTACCAGTGTTGTGCTGGGCTGTTTTACGAACTTTCTGAACAACGTCGCTGATACGGAACTGGATATCCCCCGAGCCGAGCCGGTGCAAAGCTGCCCGAGTGACGCGGTTTGCGAAACCACTGTGTAGCCAAGAATCCGAAGGAGAAATCGCTGAGCCTTGTCAAAAAACTTTGCAAGGTTCGGTGATCCTTTTTTTTTGCATCTGACTTTTTAGGATCGATCTCATGATTCCGTTTTCCAGTGATATTGCTTTCACTTCTACGGTCAAAAATATACAGGCCGAAAAAGGTTCTCGTGCTTCTTACTCCAAAGTAGAACAGGGCCGTGGCTGGCAAACAGCCGTTACTTCCGAATTGACTGCATTTCTTGCAGGACTGGATATGTTCTACCTCGGGACAGCCAATGCGAAAGGCCAGCCCTATATTCAATATCGCGGAGGTGCACCGGGGGTTCTGAAAGTGATCGACGAGAAAACACTCGGGTTTGCAGACTTTGGTGGCAACCGCCAATACATTACGCTTGGAAATCTCTCAGATAATCCGCAGGCCTTTATTTTTCTGATGGATTATGTCAACAGCCGTCGCATTAAAATCTGGGGGACAGCAAAGGTTGTAGAAGATGACCCGGTTCTGCTCAAACAGTTGGAAGATCCAGAGTATTCAGGAAGAGTCGAACGAGCGATTCTGTTTTCGATAGAAGCTTGGGACATCAACTGTCCACAGCACATCCATAAGCGATTTTTGCAGTCGACTGTTGCCCCGATTATCGAAAAACAGCAAGCAGAAATTCAGGAACTTCAGTCAAAAATATCTGAGTACGAACAGCGGGAAACAGTTCGCAACAAACCGTAGAGATGACGATTCAGTTTGATGAAGGCAAAGAGCAACGCAGCCTGCTCGCAACGGCCTCCGTTTTCTTTACACTGAAACGGCGGTTTCTGAATTCGCATAGCTTGTGACCATGCTGTCCAGCTGTTTTTTGTCGATGGGCTTGGTGAGGTAATCATCGCATCCGGCATCCAGGCATTTTTGGCGGTCGCTGCTCATTGCATGAGCAGTTAACGCAATAATTGGACCGCGATATCCATGGTCTCGCAGGTTTCGTGTTGCCTCGTAACCATCGAGCACGGGCATTTGCATATCCATAAGAATGACATCAAACGGCTCGTTGCGGTCTATGGATTCTGTGGTCAAGTCAAAAGCAATCTGACCGTTCTCGACCAATGTGATAGTTGCCCCCGTTTTTTTCAAAAGAAAGTGGATGAGTCGTTGATTGTCCAATCCATCTTCTGCGACCAGAATGCGGCAGCCATCCAAGGGGGCTTGCGAGAACTGAGTCACGTTTTCTGCTTCTACATTTTCTACATTTACACTTGACGTTTTGGCCTCTTCTACTTTCGGCACAGGTGCTTCCAGCTTTACTACTTCCCTGTTGGATGCTTCTGGCTTGACATTACTTTGGAGCAGCTGTACTTCGTCTAGCACCTCAACTGCAACAGTAATTGAAAACGTACTTCCCTGACCAATTGCACTGCTGACAGAAATTTTTCCGCCCAGCAGTTCAGTCAAGCGTTTACTGATCGCCAGCCCCAATCCGGTTCCGCCAAATCGTCTTGTTGTCGATCCATCTGCTTGAGTGAAAGGCAGGAAAATCTTGTCTGCTTTGCTTTGGTCAATTCCGATACCCGAATCAATCACATCAAATCGCAGGTACGATTTTTGACCCGGTGGGTTCAAGAAACGCGTGACGATTTTAACCGATCCTGTTTCTGTAAACTTAATTGCATTGCCTACAATATTAATAAGAACCTGACGTAGACGAGTCGGATCGGTAGAGACTGTTTCGGGGATCAGGCCATCGAATTGCACTTCCAGCGGAAAACCTTTGGCATCGGCTCTGACTTTCATCAACGTGGCGACATCATCAACGATTTGATGAGGAGAACATTCGACTTGTTCAACATCAATTTTTCCTTCCTCAATTTTTGATAAATCAAGAATATCATTAATCAGTTCAATGAGACATTCGCCGTTTCGTTTAATGGTACGGGCTGCCTCTTTGTTTTCCAAATTTATTTCGCTATCAAGTAGGATATCAGAAAACCCAAGAATCGCTGTCATGGGTGTACGCAGTTCATGGCTCATGTTGGCTAGGAATTCGCTCTTGGCACGATTGGCAGACTCCGCGCTCTTGCGAGAGGTAATGTCCATTCCGTATATATTGACATAGTTTTCTTTGAGGACTGGTGTGATCGTCATTGCATAAGTTTGCAAACCAATAACTTTTTCCAGTCTGGCATTCTCGCCTAATTCAAGGGCATGCTGGCAAGCAGTATTCATTTCGCCGGGCAGCAAACCATCAACTTGGGTTTCCCAGTAACTTAATAACGGTTCACTGGCTGCATTTGCATAAAGCAATTTGCCCTCAGCCGAGGCACGGAGTACTGGGTTTGTATCTTCATCCGGGAAGCGTGCTAGTTCCTCAATCTTTTCAGCTGCCTGCAGTTGCTCGGTGATATCGAGTATGGTTGCAACGAAAACGGGACGCTCATCAAGGATCGAGGTTTCCAGATGTATTTTGACCGGATATTCAGAACCGTTCTTACGACGATGTATTGTCTGGAATTCGATACAGCTTTGAGATTCTTCTAACAATGGAGTCAGTATTTTCCTTAAACTTTCGGGTGTATGCTCCGGCTTAATATCAACCGGAGTCATTGTCCGAAGTTCATCCAGGCTATAACCAGTATTTTCGCATGCTCCGTGATTGACATGCACAAATTGGAGAGTTCGAGCATCGTAAATTAAAATTTCCATCAGGGATTGATCCAAAATCTCACCGAAAGCACTGACTCGTTCTGCCTCTTTCT
>JAESQE010000226.1 GCA_016765335.1 Planctomycetaceae bacterium | reverse complement strand
CACAGTTGATAGGATAATGGAGAAATAAAGATGTCTGAGCTTCAACTTCAATTTGCAGACCGAGGCGATAAAAACCAAGTGGAACAAGGATTGCAACTCGTTCCCAAATTCGACGCCAATGGCTTAATGCCTGCCATCGCAACCGATCATGAAACAGGCGATTTGTTGATGGTTGCTTACATGAATGAAGAAGCCCTCAAGCAGACCGTTGAGCTGGGCGAAGCTGTTTATTACAGCCGATCTCGCCAGGAAATGTGGCACAAGGGAGCCACCAGCGGGCACGTTCAAAAAGTAAAAGAAATCCGCGTCGATTGTGATCAAGATGCCATTTGGCTGCGGGTAGAACAACTTGGCAGCGGTGCTTGCCATGTCGGATGCCGCAGCTGCTTCTACCGAGCAGTCGACCGCGACAATCTAAAAAACAATGCCCCCATCCCATTAAAGCTGACCGAGTCTGACAAAGCTTTCGACCCCGATCAGGTTTATAAGAAGTAGGATACGCTACGCACGACATCGCTTAGTTGCGGCAATGGAGCATTCCGGCTTACTTCCTTGGGCCTGAACTATCCACAGTAATTCACAACATAAACATGACTCTAGTAGACTATCAGTTATATGGGTACGCACATGAATCAATCAGATGACGTGTGGAAGAACTATATGAAAATTCGGTCTCTTGAAGAATTATTTGAAGAACTCCTAACGCATCCAAGCATAGAAACTGGCAAGCCATTATTTATCGGTGAAATCTTAATGATGGCTTTGTTGCACGAGGACTGGAATGCTGCGGAAGTATGCCTTAAACGCCTAATCCAAATTGGTAGCTGCATTGATAATTCATTTGCATATGGTGCTATTATTGAATATCTAGATGCGTGGGTGGGTTGTAAGAATCAGGACTGTCAAATTGAAATTACAGCAAAAGAACCTATTAATGGCCTAAAGTGGTTGCTTACAAACGGAGCCGATATGACACTTCGCATGTCGTTCCTCCCGATCCATTATGCTACGACAAACAGTCTGAATGTATGTCTCACAGAACTGCTTACTCACGGAGCATGTCCAAATTGGATTGATCGTTTTGACGACAACAACACACCGATAATGGAAACCATAGAATTTAACAATTTGGAAGGGGTTAAAATTCTAGTTCAATGGGGTGGAGCCAATAAAGAAATTGTAAACACGTATGGAGAAAACATCTATGATATAGCGAGCAAAAACCCAAACAAAGAGATTTTAAGTTACCTTAAATCAAATATTCAAGAACAATCGAGATAGTTCCGTAGGTCACCAGGTAGCCCTGTCTTTTACACATAAGTCAGCTTTCCGTTTTTCTTCCTGGGCCGAAGGTTGTCCAGGCGAGGGAGAAGTCGGTCATTCGGCGCAGGCCTATCCAGATTGATTGCGGACCCGGAGGGCCATCTTGGGGGCGGTTGTTGTAGGCAAGTAGGGTCCGCTGTGCAGACCGATTGCGAGCTGTATTCGTTTGATGTTACTTCACCAAACCTAAACAGGTCCGCACAGCAGATCCTACCGGGAATCTATTTTTGCTTCACAATGGCGATGTGATCTTTGCGGATTTCGAACTTGAGGGCTGCGGGTTTGATGAGTTCGGTTAGTAAGACTTTGAACGAAACGTTTCGCTTGGAGAAGCTGACTTTCTGTTTGCGGATCGGATCTGTCTTTGGGATTTGCTGGGGGTCGAATTCGATGCGTATGCCAACCATTGCTTCCAGTTCAATCAGAACCGTTTCCAGCTCAGCGGGTTCTTCAAGTAGGAATTGTAGTACGGTACGGGCCAGTGCTTTTTCGAAATCTATTTGAGGAATCGCTGGTTTCGGATCGGGTGTTTCCGGTTTGCTGACAGGCATTTCGGGCTGATTCTTTTCGGCTGGCAGTTTGGGAGTTTCTGGTTTCGGGTCGGCTGCGATCACAATGTTTTTGTTTCCGGGATCTCCAGGAACTGAAGCATCTAAAGGAAGCGAATCGGCGATGGCTGCCATTCTGCGGATGATGGTCGGTTCTGTCTTTTTGCTAAGAAACCGAACCGATCCATCAGCCATGAGCACGTGCATGCCATCTGATTGCCCACTACCAAATCCATCAGGGCCATTCACGTAAGGTTCTTGAACAAGCGGTCTGATGGACGCTGCTCCGTCTGCCCAGGAAGATAACTTTCCTGTCACTCCGGCTGCGAGCATCGTGTTGCTCAGTCCGTCGGTCACATCCTCTACCCGAGTGGACCGATTCCATCCGAAGATGCCTGCCCGTGGATTGCTTACTGGCAAGTGGGGAGCATCGTGGCCGACTCCTGCAATCCCGACAATATGCGAAGCCGGGTAACGGTCGCTACTGGCTTGCAGGCGAATCGCGGGATTCAATAATTCAGTTCGACGCCGACGTACAAAGCGGTCGTTCAAAGGATCTCGCCAGGCAAGATTCCATTGAGGCAGCAACGAACCATTCTCCTTCAAAGCAGAATCCAATCCCGCGAGCCAACTGAAGCGTTCCACCTCAGCAGTGGCGGAGTTCCCTTGAGGTGTCCAATACGCAGGGGGAAACTGCCCGTTTTGTTGTTGATAAACATCAATCTGCTGGGCGAGCAATTTGAGGTTCCTGGCAAACGGCGATTCTTCTTCAGAATGATTCTTCTCTGGAGCCTGCTCGGATTGCTCGACGTTTTCGATCGGCTTGACTTGCTCAGCGACCGGATTCACAAGCGAGTCTTTGGGATCAGGTTCTTGCGGCTTTGTTGTATTGGACGATAGTTTCCAACCACCAAACAGCAGCAGTCCGCAAACAATGACGCCACCCGCGAAATACAGCGGGCGATTCGAAGAGGCTGATTTCTGATTTGTCCAAGCAGGTGAGTCTTCATCGGCAACATCTGTTCCAGAAGCATCGTGCTTATGGGCAGACAGCTTTCGGTCGGAAGTGGTTTCGATACGAATCGGAGTTCCACATTCCGGACAGAGAATCTCTATCGATTTTTTGCCTCGCTCGTGAATGCGAAGTTTCTCCTGACACTCCGGGCAGAGAAACTCGCCAGTAAGAACAGCCATGATCATCCTTTATCTGTGTGCTGCCTGGGTAATTATTTTTTGGTTTTGAACTGATAGATTTCCAGTTTGCGAGTTTCCGCAACGGGTTTAACCAGAACAATAATCTTGTTCTCTTTTTCTGAAACATGAATCACCATCGGAACGGATTCGTCTTCGTAGGTTTTGATAATACCATAGATTGCCTCCCGAACGGTCGTTTGATCCATCTTAAATGTTTGTCGCATGTTTTTGGTGAAACCAGCCAGCTTGAGTGCATCTCCATCTACCTCGATTTTGATCTTTGCTTCCTCTGCGATGTAAGCAAACGCTTCCTGCAACGGCGTTCCGCGGAAATCAACATCGATCTTTCTTTCCAAGCGTTGTTTCATTGGCAACGAAGCAATATCGATTTTCTTTACTTTGGGTTTCGTAGAAACAACTTTGGTGCTGAAGTCGGTTCGCGTTGATTCGTCCCAGGCAAGCAGCGTCCCCAAAGCTAAGTTCGGACCGGCTTTCAAAGGGAGTAGCGTTCCCATTCGCACATATCGTCCATCCACTGCCACAGCTGCGGTCATTGCAACAACTTTCATCATGGCTGGATATCGCCCGATGATTTCTCGGTAACCGGCTCGCTGTGGTTCCATTTTTTGGACGGACGTTAAAAGCATTTCAGGCAGTGTGTCAAGGCGTTCCCGGTATCTGCGACTCAACATGGTTGGCCCCACTTCATTTTGTCCACGAACTATAAGTTCGGTATAAAAGTCCTGATCAACATGAACACTCCAAGCCGCTGCCCAGACATCCTCACCCAGCCAACGCAAGGCCTTTTCTGTGACCATTTTCGCTCCCAGGGGAAGTAATACCTCTAAATGTTGATCAATATCAGCTGGGTCAAACACGACCGTAACGAGCCGCTGACGATCAGTCGCCTTGAGGATTTCCTGTATATTATCTCCCGTTAATGCAGGAGTCTTTTCGAACGTGATCAGATCTTCGACATATTCTTCAGGACAAATGGCAACCGTTTTGCTATCAACAATTCGGTAGGCTCGTCCGTCTGCAATTTTCAGATCTGTATTAAATTCGCTGTGTGGTTCCCCATCGTAAGTGCTTAGTAATTGTGAGCGTTTTTGCTCTTGAGCAAAATGAATCACCGCAGCAATTTCCGGTTCGGCTCCTCGTGGTCCCAGAATAATTCCGATCAGCATCTCTTCAATTTCAGCGAGTTCCTGATGTTTGGAAAGATCTTTAATTTGTGTTTCGAGCCAACTGCCCAGCGGCCCCAAAGAAGCTCGGAATTCAGCGTACTGACGTTCGCTTCCCCAAAATTTTGCCGGATGCAAATTGATCACAATCCGAACTCCGGCTGGCATATTAAGCAGCTGGATCGGTTTGCCAGAAGTGGGACTCTTTTCCAAAACTGGATTGTACTTCCCGAGGCTTTTGCTCGACTTAGATGTTGCTGCCCCTGCCCCTTTGCCTTGCTTGGCAACTTTTGAGGAGGCCGTTTTGTTTGTTTTGGTGATTTTGATGGTGCCCTGCTGGTACATGTAACCAACGCCACCGATTGCCAAAAACAGAATCAGAAATGTGATCCCCAATGTGGTTTTGTTGCTGCCTCGACGTTTCTTTTTTTTGTAAGCAGATGTTGCAGTTTCGCTGGTTGATCCAAACTGCAATGAATCAACCGGCGAGTTGCTTGGTTCTTGTTCCTGCAAAAATGAAAGCGGATTATCCGCTGGGGCTTCACTCGGCGTTTGTGAACTTGCCTCGGGTGCTGGTGTTTGCTCCAGGAAACTCATTTCATTTGAAGTCTGAGCTGGTGCTTCATCCGGCAGCCAGACCGGACGCACCCCTTCGGCTGGTTCGTTGGTCGGTTCGACAAGTTCCAGTTGCACTTCGGTTTGTTCCTGGAGAACAAATTTGTGCTGACATTTCGGGCATTTTCCGGTTTTGCCCAGCAGGCTACGATCCTTCAGTTTCAATTTTGATTGACACTTCGGACAGGGAATAGAAATTGCAGCCATGATTCAGCCTCGCTTGTTATTCAGCATTTATATCTCTCGGTTGGAACTGACAGTTCTTCGAGAAAGTTTCCCCGAATCACTCCAATCCAAGCTGTCTTGGATCGTACTCTGATTCGCCAGAAGCGTCAAATCGAGTTCCCTCGATGCCCTCTACTTCTTCCCGGCTTTATATTTACCTCTTGATCTAGTGAAACCTTAGCAACGATTCGGAATAAATCTGACAGAAATATCCGGTTGGAACCGTTCTGGGGTCAATTTGTAACAAAAGCATCGTTTCCTCTTGCGTGTTCACTATGTGTACATCAATAAAAGGCGAATTCACTGGTTTTTCAATTGCCAACAACCGATTCATGTGTATATATAATGTGAGTACAGTGATAGGTGCCCATTTGTTACAAACTTCGGGATCGTGCCATGCCAATGTTAATAGGTCATTTAGATGCGGATTGTTTTTATGCTTCAGCAGAGCGTGTGCGATTTCCACATTTGAAGGGCATTCCCATTGGAGTGCTCGGCAATCAGGGGGCATGCGTGATCGCCAAAAGTTACGAAATGAAAGCTCAGGGAGTCACCACAGGGATGCCAATTTGGGAGGCTGTTTCGCAGTGTCCTCAAGGGACTTATATCAAACGGGATTTTCAATGGTACGAAGTCTTATCACGGAAGATGCTTGATTTGCTCAAGAAATATAGTCCGACCGTAGAATATTATTCGATTGATGAGTTCTTTTTCGAAGCTGATACCTTAGAGCAATCTTTCGGTTGCAGCCTTCCGGAAGCGGTTGCGGCTTTGCAGACAGAATTTCTGGATTGCGTGGGGGTGCCTGTCAGCATCGGGGTTTCAACAAGTCGCATTTTGGCCAAGCTTGGTTCCGATTCAGCCAAGCCTTACGGCTGGTATGTACTGACTGATCCCGAGCGGATCGCCAAGCTGCTTCATGAACAGCCGGTTGATGAATTGACCGGGATTGGACTTCGCAGTCGGTTGAAGTTGAACAGTTTGGGGATCACAACGTGTGCTGACTTAGCAGCTGCGGATCGAAAGATGATCCGGGATTTGCTGACCATTAAAGGGGAAGCGATCTGGTACGAGCTTCAGGGAGAATCGGTTATCCCGATTCAAGTGAACCGGCCTCAGCATAAATGTGTGGCTCGTGGCGGAAGTTTGGGCGGCAGCATTACCGATCCCGAAGTATTAAATGGCTGGTTGATTCGCAACATCGAACGATTGATCGAAGCACTGTTCGCTTACGGTTATCAATGTGGTCGATTCTGTTTGGAGTTGCAGGCGAAAGATCAAACCGGATGGAGCAAGCAAGTTTTGTTGCATGGTCATACCGATGCCTTTGAAACGCTCGTGCCAGCTGCCCAGAAATTACTTCGCCAGATTAATCCTTCAGGAATTCCGATTTCTTACATGCACGTAATTGCCAAAGATTTACGGGTCAGCGGTCAAAGACAACTCAGCTTGCTGGATCAAAAAAGCTCACAAGCGAATTGCTTGAAGAACAAAGTGAATCAGTCGATCGGTCGGTTCGCGTTACGCTCGGCAGCCACATTAACGCTGCCCGAACTTTACAGCGATCAGGCACACGATCATGAAATATGTGACTTCTACGGAAAGACCTGTTTTTAGTTTTTGCAATTTTCGTAGTTTTTGCAGGCTGGGTCGTGACCCAGC
>JAESQE010000225.1 GCA_016765335.1 Planctomycetaceae bacterium | reverse complement strand
TTTGCCAAATCGCAGGGGAAGAAATCGCAGACGAAGTTAACAATTTATTGACAATGAAATGGACAGAAATCACTGCTCCTGCAATCCCGCACTTCGGTTTTGCCGGCTTGCCGATTGATCGCCCTACGGTCGCTGACATGCAAAAAGCCCTCAAAAACCCTAGGCATCAGGTTCGAAAACACGCGAGCACGATGCTTGAAATTAAAAAACGCAAAGGACGCATGGCTGAAAGTTACCCCATGCCAGTTCAAGTCTGGCGATTCGGTGATCAGTTCACGATGATCTTTCTAGGAGGCGAGGTTTGTGTTGATTATGCTCACCGCATCAAAAAAGAATTCGGAGCGAACACCTGGGTCAATGCTTACGCTAACGATGTCTTTGGGTACGTTGCCCCGGAACGCATGCGAAAAGAAGGCGGCTATGAAGTTGATTTTTCAATGATTTATTACATGCAACCTGGCCGATGGTCCACCGGCACAGAAGAGGTCATCCTCAAACGAATTCACGAATTGTACGAAGGAAAGAATCTGGACGAACCTCTTTCCATATCGGAGTCCATGAAAAGCCTCACCGTCCCCAAAGGATACCATGTCGAACTGGTTGCAGCAGAACCGCTGGTTGTCGACCCCGTTAACTTTGCAGTCGCAGCCGACGGTCGAATGTGGGTCGCAGAAATGAGTGATTATCCACGAGGAGATCGAAAAAGACTCCTTCCCAAAAGTAAACGAAAAACATTCTGGGACGGGCCAGCTGGAGGACGAATCAAGCTCCTGACGGATACCGATGGCGACGGACAATACGACAAAGCTGATATTTTCGCAGAGGGCCTCGGATTCCCCAACGGCGTTTATCCCTGGAAAGGCGGCGTTATTGTGACGGCTGCCCCTGACGTTCTGTTTTTGAAAGATACAACCGGCGATAACAAAGCCGATTATAAAGAAGTGCTTTACACCGGATTTGAAGAATCAAACCCACAGCACCGAATCCACGGATTCTCCTATGCATTGAACCACTCATTACATTTGGGAAATGGTCATGCAGGGGGGATCATCACCTGCGTAAAAACGGGCGAGAAGATAAATACTTCCGGGCGAGATGTCTGCATTTATCCAGATACCGGAAAACTCGAAACACTCAGCGGGTCCAGTCAATACGGTCGATGCCGAGACGATTTCGGTAACTGGTACGGCAACTCCAACAGCGTCCCCCTGTATCAATATGTCATTGAAGACCGAGACTTAAAACGCAACCCGTATGTTGCTTCTCCCTCACCCAGAAACAACCTGACAACACCAGCTGTCGCCCCGCCGGTTTACCCCACCAGCCGAACAGCGGATCGCTTCAACGATTTACATGCAGCCAATCGATTCACATCTGCCTGTGCTCCCCGAGCGTTCCGAGATACTGCTTTTGGCGGAGAAGCATACGCCTCGATTTTCATCTGCGAACCGGTGCATAATCTGGTGAGCCGAGTTGTTGTTGAACACGTCCAATACACATCGTCCAACAATACACAAGCCGGAACGGTAAAGTCGACGATCATCATCACACATCCCCAAATCGCAGCGACTGCCCATCGCGCCCAGGGAGAAACGGAAGCTGAATTCTTCAGTTCGTCCGATTCATGGAGCAGACCTTCATGGATTATCACTGGACCAGATCGATCCATGTGGATTTCAGACATGTACCGCAGAGTCATCGAACATCCGCAGTGGATTCCAGAAGCTTGGCAGGAACGTGTCGATTTATATGCAGGCTACGATAAAGGACGTATTTATCGCATCGTGAAAGATTCCATCGGCACCGAACCGATCCCCAACANGACAAAAATGACGGATCAGGAATTAGTCGAACAACTGCTTCACCCCAACGGCTGGCATCGAGACACCGCACAGCGACTGTTAATCGAACGCAAACTCAATCCACAATCCAAAGCCTTTCAAGCACTTACAATCCAAATCCTCAACTCTGATTCTAACATCCCAGGACGCATTCAGTCTCTCTGGACAGCGACCATTCTCAACCCCGGTTTACGCAAACATCAACAGATCCGCGATAGTTTTCTCAAAAGCGATGAAGCAGAACTTGTTCGACAAGGCGTGAAAGTATTTGGCAGCGTGCAAGCTGAACCAGCAGACGATTCTCTTGCACAACTGGCAATACACGAAGATATCCGCGTGCGATACGAACTGGCACTTGCCGTTGGTAATGCTCCCGCAGCGACCCGGCGGGTCATCCTCTCTTCCCTGGCTGCCAGTGATGCAAGCGATCTCTGGATGCGAGCAGCGATCCTTTCTTCAGCCGTTGGTATTGCGGACCAAATCCTGATTGACCTCTTCCAAAACCCACAAGCCGTAAAAACACGGGGCCAAATCACGGAAGAACTCATCGCGACCGCATTAGGGGAAAATATTGATGCGAACTTAAAGACGTTGCTTACTCTTCTCACCACCAAAGAAGTTCAACCGTGGCAACTGCCAGCACTGCGTAGCCTGCTCGATTCCCTGAATCGACGAACGATCACACTCTCTACATTAGCGACCAAGCAAGATCCCCCATTGCAAACTGCCATTCAGCAATTAACTCCGCTATTCGAACATGCCCGCAACCTGGCATCAGAAACACAGGTCACTTCTGAAAAGATTGCTTTACAAGTCGATGCATTGCGTCTACTGGGTCGAGGAATTAATCAGCACAAACAGGATGCTGAATTACTCACACAATACTTAAGCATCACCCAGCCGCCGGAATTGCAAATTGCAGCCATCGAATCTTTGCACCAGCTGGGACATCGCAAAGAAATCCTGGAATCACTTCCCGATTTAGCTTCCAGCCCGCATCAAACAGCACAATCTTTGCTGCTTTCAAACAAGCAGGGCGTGGAGCTGTTGATTACTGCATTAGAAAACAAGCAGCTCAACCCGTCCGACCTTTCAGCTGCCAGCCGATCATTGTTGTTAGCCCACAAAGAAACATCGTTACGTGAACGAGCACAAAGTATTCTCGCCAGCAACCCAAACGAAAAACGAGCAGA
>JAESQE010000224.1 GCA_016765335.1 Planctomycetaceae bacterium | reverse complement strand
TGGAAGCAGGACTTCTGCCCGTGAGCAACGCATAACGGGAAGCACCACATGTCGCCACTTGGACATAGTGACGATCAAACAAGACAGCCGATTCGGAAAACTCATCCAGATGAGCAGACTGTGCCCGAATCACCCCATAACATCCCAGCTCAGGACGTAAATCGTCTATTGCAATGAACAATACATTGTACCGGTTTTCATCAGCCCGCGTTAACTCCACTCCCATCAATGAAAAACAGGAAAACAGACAGACCATCAAAACAAATCGCAACATGACAAAACCTCAAGCAAAGAATTGAAACGAATAAACCTCAATTCAATTATGAGACCTCTCATACGAATTAACAACAGTCTTCCTACTTCTTAAGCAGACACATTTCAGCTCAGATGACCTATCCTTTTTTTTGCCGAGGCAATTGTGCCATCGGCGAATGTTACTGACCAGTTGATTTTCCCGAACCCTCTAATACCAAACTCAATTACTACTTGCGTGAAGCTATCACTCGTGGCCTTGTACAGACAAGGAATCAGGGGACATCCAACTCTCAAAAAAACATGCGAATGCGTATAACTTGGTCTAGATGGAGTTCCCTATAAAGAACGGGATGTATTCTTCCTTTTCCTCAATTACGAAATGCCACAATAAAGCTATTTCTTCAGCTTGGCGATGTATTTTTCCGGATCCGTTTTCAGTTTGTCGACACAGTGATCGCAACAAACCCAGACATCCTGATCCTTTACTGTCACCTTAATTGGTAATCCCATTGTGCCTAGCATTTCGCCAGTGACCGGGCAGATGTGCTGCTTCTCAGCGGAGGCTGCATCTTCTGGAGAAAGTTTAGCCAAGTTCTCTTTCATCATTTCCATATCAGACTTACCATCGTGATTCCCGTGATCGTGGTCTGCATGAGCGTCATCACTTTCTGAAGCGTTTTCTGAAGCCGCAGGCGTCTCAGTTGAAGAGTTGCAGCCAAGCATGGCAACCGCCAGAAGCAGGAAAAGTGTAATCGAAATAGTTTTCATCGGGATCCTCAATTTCTTGTGCATTTTTACTAAAACGGACTATCAGGCCATACGGTCCAAAAGTAAATGTTGAAAGACCGACTTCAATATTTGATGCACCGCCTCGGAGATCCTTCATAGATTCCGGAAATATTTTATGAAGTGGAAGCTACTTTTGCCTGTCTGTTTTTCTGAAAGTCAAATTGGGTTGCAATTTGCTCCTTAATTGGGATGATTCAGCAGTGTATCCAATTTTCACACTTTCCTGTGAAGAAACAATATGTCGATGACATCTAATAATGTAAACAGCCAGAAAGAAGCTTCAGAGGTTGGAGCTGAATTACTGGCGAGTTGTCTGGCGGGTGACAGGCGAGGGCAGTTGAAGTTATATGAATCAACGCACGGACTTGTGTATCGATTAATGGTTCGTATGGTTGGCTTCCAGGAGGCTGCTGATCTGACTCAGCAGGTATATCTGAAACTGTTCTCAAAAATTGATCAATTTTCGGGCCATTCGAGGTTTGAAACTTGGTTGTACCGTCTGGCTATGAATGAGGCGTTACAGTATTTACGGAAGAATTCTCGAAAGAAAACAGCAGTACTGGCTGGCGATCCGGTGAGCCCTCAGCGACCTGAGGCTGAGCGTGGTGAGCAGCGGGAAATTCTGGAGGTTGCGATGAGCCGAATCGATCCGGAGTTACGTTCCATTTTTCTGTTGCGTGAAGTTGAGGGAATGTCGTATCGTGATATTGCAGAGGTTGTCGAGATCCCGGAAGGAACAGTCGGATCCCGGCTGAATCGCGCCCGGCGGGATTTACAGAATCATCTTCTTGAACTGGGATGGAGGGCCTGATATGAGTTGCTCGGAAATCCAAAACCTGCTTTCTGCATATCATGATGACGAGTTGGATTCTGATATCAGGGAAAAAGTCGCTAAACATTTGGTGAATTGCGTAAGTTGTGTTAGAGAGTTATCGCTATTCGAAGAGGTCTCGCAGTTGGCAGCAGACTTAACTCCACCAGTTCCCCCTTCCAATTTGTGGGCAGAACTGGAGCTGCGGTTGCAGGCTGAGACGAGCCAGCAGGAGCATGTTGTTTCGCAGTCAGTGGCTCCCGCTCGCTTGAGATTTCTCAGGAAATATTCCGCTTTTATTGTCGCTGCAACTCTTCTTTTTGCAGTGGGCGTTGGTTATCTGAATCAAGGAGATAATTCACACAACGCGCATCATCACTCCTCATCGGTTTTCAGTCAGTATCTCACTGCGTTTGAGAACGATCCCGATTCCGCTCAGCAAATATTGCTGAAAAATTATACGAATGATCTGGTCAAGTCAGAACAGGCTGCCCGGTTGCTTGGGTATCAGCCTGCAATCGCCAGAGACTTGCCCGCAGATTATGAAATTGTAGCCAGTTACGTCATAAAGATGCCTTGCTGTACCTGCTTGCAGACTGTGTGCAGACGCAAAGATGGCAGCCAAATTGTGATCTTTGAACACGATGACGAAACCACGGAATGGTTCGATGGTCAACCTAAAATCAATGCGACATGCGGCGGTGAGGAATGCTGCCTGGTCAATCTGGATGAGCGAATTGCAGCGAGTTGGAAGCGTGGTAAGAGACACATCACAGTGATAGGAATTCGTGATATAACGGAAATTAACGAGTTGATTGCCTGGTCGGATCAGTCTCGCAATAAAATTTAGTTCGCGAGGTGTGCGATTGCGGACTATAAAGTGCAAGGACGATTTGTGGTTCAGCGAAGTGGTCCGCAATGGTGGGCTGTGCGGTTTGGGGAAAAACATAGTAGGAAAAAGTGATGTCAGAGCATAAGAAGAACAACAAGCGTCGTATTACTTTCAGGATCGGGCAGTCAGTGCTGATGCTGGCGATTGGATTCGTGATCGCTTGGAGCATCAAAGGAACATCAAACAGTGATGGTATCAATCCCGAGGCAAATCATCAGGAAAAAGCTGCGAAAGGGAAGCAGATCTGGACCTGTGCGATGCATCCGCAAATTCGTCGGAATAAAGCGGGAGATTGCCCCATCTGTGGGATGGAATTGGTCCCCGTGATGCAGTCCGGTGGTGGTCCCCGCACGGTGACAGTCAGCCCGGCTGCCAGGAAATTAATGAGAATCCAGACCACTCCGGTCGAACGCCGCTATGTGACCGCAGAAGTCAGAATGGTCGGCAAAATTGAGTATGATGAAACTCGACTGTCTCACATCACCGCTTGGGACTCCGGTCGCTTAGATCGTATGTATATCGATTATGCGGGAATTAGTGTTACCAAAGGAGATCACCTTGTTTACATCTACAGCGAAGAGTTGTACTCGGCACAGATTGAATTACTACAGGCGATCAAAAACAAAAGAAACATCTCAACATCCACTACCAGGTCAACCTTAATTCAACCGTTGGATCTGGCTGCATCTGCGCGTGAGAAATTACGTCTCCTGGGGCTGACTCTCGAACAGATTAAGGAAATTGAACAGCGTGGGACAGCTGCAGAGCATTTGACAATTTATTCACCTCTTGGCGGCGTCGTTATCGAAAAACTACGGGAAGAGGGCGACCGTGTTCGTACGGGAGATCGCATTTATACTGTTGCGGACTTATCGCAGGTCTGGGTCAAGCTGGACGCCTACGAATCGGATTTGATGTGGATACGGTACGGTCAGACTGTCGAATTCACGACCGAAGCGTATCCGGGCGAGGTCTTTCAAGGACGAATTGCATTTATCGATCCTATATTGAATAAGGAAACAAGGACCGTCAAGCTGCGGGTGAATGTTCCGAATACAGACGGACGTTTGAAACCGGAGATGTTTGTCAGTGCGATCGTCCGATCAAAAATCGCTTCCGGATCAAGGGTGATAGATCAGTCGTTGGCTGGAAAATGGATCAGTCCGATGCACCCAGAAATTGTGAAAGACGAGCCAGGCCAATGTGACATCTGTGGCATGCCGCTCGTTCGTGCGGAGAGTCTGGGGTACGTCGCNGCCCAGCTTGACGATGTAGCCAAGCCGCTCNTCATACCGGTTTCCGCTGCGTTGGTGACGGGAACCCGAGCCATCGTTTATGTGGAACAACCCCGGGCAGAAAAGCCGACCTTTGATGGCAGGGAAATCGTACTTGGCCCCAGGGCAGGCGATTATTATCTGGTGAAAAATGGACTCAAGGAAGGAGAACTTGTTGTCACAAATGGGAACTTCAAGTTGGACAGTGCCTTACAGATTTCGGCAAAACCATCGATGATGACCCCGGAAGGCGGCGGTGGAGGNGGTCACGATCATGGGGGAGGTTCGAGCCAGCAGAATGCAAAANATTCGAAGAAACNGAAAAGCAANATGTCNGTTNCCAAAGCTTTTCGTAATGAGTTATTCGANATNCTGGATGCTTCACAGCTGATAACAACTCAACTGGAAGAAGCCGATCTAGATAAAATCAGAAAGGCTTTCCTGGAATTAAAAACTTCAGTCAGGACTGTCAATGCGAAAACTCTTTCAGGGCATATGAAGATGCAATGGCAGGAGTTATCGATGTTGCTGGATAATGACGCTGTCGAAGGAAGTGGTCTGAAAACCCTTGAGCAGATCGACCAGCTTCACCTGCTTCTGAAACGGCATATCCAACGCTTGCGAGAGGCATTCGGATTGATGGGAGACGATTTACGAGTTGTGCGAATTGAAGTTCCAGTGGAGTTCCAGAAACAATTGAGCCAGTTGTGGGATGTGTATTTTCCAATGGGAACGGGTTTAGCGGGAGACGATATTGAAGTGACTCGCAAAACAATTCGGGCACTGCAATCAACTCTCGATTCGATTGATTCTCAGGAATTACAGGAACCTGCTCTGAAACAGTGGAAAAAAGAACTGGCAAACTTCCATAAGATTCTCAAGGAGTTTCTTGCCGCCAAAGATCTGAAGTCTACNCGAGCAGTTTTTGCACTGCTTTCAGATGAAATGCTGGCGGTCGAACAAATATTCGGAATGCAGCGGGCAGAACCGGTTTTTGAGCTGCATTGCCCGATGGCCTTTGGAGGACGAGGTGCGTTCTGGTTTCAAAGTGATGACAAAACTCGCAACCCATACTTTGGAAGTTCGATGTTGAAATGTGCCGACAGCGTTCGGCAACTAACTTCGAAAAAGAACGAATGATTTCATTGGACTAGGGAATAATCCAGCCCCTGTTATTTTGCATTATTGACGATAAGGCCCTTGGGAATCATGACGAATACTGAACCTACTGCACGAGCAAGCAACAACTATTCCTTGCTGGATCAAATCATTCGGTTTTGCCTTTTCAACAAGCTCGTTGTTGGACTGTTTGTGATTGTGATTATTGCCTGGGGAGCCATGGTTGCCCCGTTTGACTGGGATTTGGGAAGCCTTCCGCGAGACCCCGTGCCTGTCGATGCGATTCCTGATATCGGCGAGAATCAGCAGATCATCTTCACCGAATGGATGGGTCGTTCCCCCCAGGATATCGAAGATCAGATCGGTTACCCGCTGACTGTTGCGCTGCTGGGGATTCCCGAAGTAAAAACGATTCGAAGCTATTCGATGTTTGGCTTCTCGACCATTTATATCATCTTCAATGAGAAAGTCGATTTTTACTGGTCGCGCACACGAGTTCTCGAAAAAATGAACAGCCTCCCTGCGGGGACGTTGCCTGATGGAGTGCAACCGGCGCTCGGTCCTGATGCAACTGCACTGGGGCAGATTTACATGTACACGCTCGAAGGGCATGATCCCGAGGGGAATGTCGTTGGCGGGTGGGATCTGCATGAGCTTCGCACGGTTCAGGATTGGTATGTCCGCTATTCACTCACCTCCGCAGAGGGGGTCAGCGAAGTGGCATCTATCGGGGGATTTGTTCAAGAGTATCAGATCGATGTTGACCCCGATGCGATGCGAATTAACAAAATTTCGTTGGCAGACGTTTTCAATGCGGTCCGAATGACGAATGTCGATGTCGGAGCCAGAACGATCGAGCTCAATAAGGCTGAGTATGTTGTCCGCGGTTTGGGTTTCATCGAAAATGTGGAGGACATCGAACAAACCGTCTTGAAGGTGACCGATGATG
>JAESQE010000223.1 GCA_016765335.1 Planctomycetaceae bacterium | reverse complement strand
AGGTTGGCCTTTGGAGATGATTGGAGCTGTCTTTGGGCAGCACAAAGGGTGTGTTTCTCGGCGATTGAAGAAGGTGAAACAAGATCTTCGCGAATGCTTTGAGCAATCCCCAGATTGGCTGTGCATGGAGCAACCCACGAGCAAGCAAGAGCAGGCCAATATTGAAAACGATGGAGACAAGAATAATGCGAATTGAGATTCTACCAATCGATCGACTCAAGCCGGCCCCTTACAACCCGCGGGTGGAGTTGAAACCGGGAATGCCAGATTATGAGCGGTTAAAGCGTTCGTTGACAGAGTTTGAACTGGTGCAGCCGTTGGTCTGGAATGAGACCACAGGTCATGTTGTGGGAGGGCACCAGAGGCTTTCCATCTTGAAAGCAGAAGGGGTCACAGAAGTTTCGGTTGTGATCGTTTCGATGTCATTAGAGCGAGAAAAAGCTCTGAATGTCTCTCTCAATAACGAACAGGTCGGCGGGCAATGGGATCAGGACAAGTTACAGGATTTGTTACGTGATTTAATTGAACTACCCGAAATTGATGAGACGCTGACCGGGTTTGATCAGAAAGATTTAAGCGATCTGTTGATGATGCCCGACGCCACTTTCACAGAAGAAGAGCAAGAGGATGAAGACGTTGTCACCGTCACGATAAAAGTCATCCCTGAAATGTGGGAAGACGTGAAGCCGTATCTGGATGAGTTTCTACAAGAGTGTGATGTTGAGATACATATCCAGCAGGCGAACCTGGGGTGAGTTTGCATGTATTGTTGAGTGAACGTTTTCGGTAAACAGCATTTTGATGGTCAACCACTTAGACACTTGAAATTAACCAGGGCCATGACTGGCCCGGCTCGCCTGAGGAGTTTTTTGTATGAAGCTTTCTGTCAGTTACGATTTTCTGCCCAAGCAGCAGACGACTTTGACAACACAAATTATGGATTGTTTTGGAGTTGATTTTGAAACCGGTCAGCACGTGATTGCGAAGGACTTTGATGTCCCGATTGCAGACGGGCAAATCGTCTGTTTCACGGGGGAATCAGGTTCGGGAAAATCTAGCTTGATGCGTCAGGCGACTCGTCAACTCAAGCGGATTCTCGACATTGATCAAATCGATCTGGGAACCAGTCCGCTGGTGGATGCATTGAATTTGCCAGTGCAAGAAGGACTGCAACTGCTCAGTGCCTGCGGTTTGAGTGAAGCTCAGTTGATGCTGCGCACGCCGGCGGAGTTGAGCGATGGTCAGCGGTATCGGTTTCGATTGGCGCTTGCGATTTCGAAAAAGCCGAGTTGGATTATTGCAGATGAATTCACCGCGACCCTTGATCGTACATTGGCAAAAGTCGTCGCGTTCAATTTGCGTAAATTGTGTGACCGAATGGGAATTGGCTTTTTGATTGCAACGACTCATGAAGATATTCTGGAAGATCTTGGTCCGGATCTGCATATTCGATGTGCCTTGGGTCAGCCGCCCAAACTAAGTGTCTGCGAAAGCGATGAAGATAACGAATCCGTAAAAAAAAAGACGCATCAGTTTTGCAGACAGTCTCTGGATTAGCGAAGCGACCCGATCCGACTGGTCGTATTTCTCTGGGTGGCATTACCGCTCGCACACGCTCGGGTTTGTAAAGTATGTGACGTTGCTTTGGCATAAACAAGAACCGATCGGGATTTGTGTGTTTACATCTCCTGCACTCTCGTTGCGCCAACGAAATCGCTTTTTTGGACTGTCGGGAAAACGGACCAGGTTGCGCTGCCAGGCGTTGAATCATCAATTGGTAACGTTGTCTCGGGTGGTGATTCATCCCAGTTATCGTGGTTCGGGACTTGCTTCGGCATTTATCCGTCGAAGTTGTGAGTCATCTCGCTGGCAATGGGTTGAGACACTGGCTCAGATGGGTAGATTTANTCCATTTTTTGAACGAGCAGGGTTTGTACGCGTAGGCAAGACCGTCACAAAGAATGTTTCGCGAGCAGGCCATTCTGCAATTTATGGAGGAAAGAAAAGATCTGGAAAGAAAATAATGCTGACAGAAGAAACGCATCGAAAAAGTCGTTATTCGGAACCCGTTTATTTTGTCTTTGATAATAGGCGATAGGAAATAGGCGTTAGGAAAGAACAACGCCGGAAGTAATGTACGAGGCAGGAGGGAGGGTGTTTTATGTTTCGACAACCACGTAGATCGCGGGAAGTTGGATCATCTCAGGCGGAATTGAGTGTTGTTGATGAGCAGAGTGTTGCGGAGCAGGCTGATGCTCAAGAAATTGATACCGAGCAAGTTACTGGTACACAGCAAGATGAGGAAGAGCAATCAGCTCAGTGGAACGTCGAGAGTTTTGCTAAGCAGAAAAGTAAGTACTTGAAATTACTTTTGCGTGGAGCAAGCCCGGCTGCTGCGTGCCAGAAAATGGGAATTAATTTATTAGCGGTTGTGGAATACCTGACGATTGATGATAGATTCCGGGAAAAAGTGGATGCTATTTATGANGCTTTGAGCCAGANCGTGGCTGCCAAGTTGTATCAGGAGGCAATGAACGGCAGTGTGCCTGCGATGTCGCAATGGCTTAAGAATCGTCCTCCTCCGGAATGGCCAGATCGTGTAGCAGTTTCGAACCCGACCTCTTGTTTGGATGTGATGAGCGATGAAGAACTTATCCGGCTTGCGCGCCTGGAAAAAATTAAAATACCAACTGAACTTGAAGCAGACACTTCAAATGCGAGCAGCGAGCAAGCATCCGAAGTTGTTTCGTGATCAGCTGATCGTAGAAGAACATTCGACCAAAAAGTTTCCGGAGGTAATGCAAAAATGGCAAGTTGAGGATTTTGCTGCGTTGGATCCCGGATGGTTACGATTGGCAGGTCAAACTGCTGAATCAGCGATCCAGCTGGCGTATTTGGAGCGGCCACGTGGTCATTCGAAAACAACTGACATGGCTGTCCAGTTGGCGTGGATTTTGCAGCACAGTTTGCTGCCCGTTGAAGGACTGGCGGCAGCTGCGGATTTGGATCAGGGAAAACTGATTCTTAATGCAGTGGAAAGAATTGCGAAAATGAATCCGCGATTTTGCGATCAACTGGAATTTCGTCAACAATCGGTATTCAATCGAGAGACGGGAAGTCGATTGACGATAATTTCGTCTGATGTGCAAAGCTCATGGGGGCAGCTGCCTGATTTTGTGATTTGCGATGAGTTGTCTCATTGGGAAAAGCCGGAGTTGTGGTATTCGTTGCTTTCTTCGGCTGCAAAGAAACCGAATTGTATGTTGGTCGTGCTCACCAATGCAGGAGTGGGGCGAGGTTGGCAGTGGGATGTTCGTGAAGCGGCGAGAGAAAGTAGTCGTTGGCACTTTTCATCTTTGAAGGGGTGCCAGGCTCCCTGGATTAAACCGGAGTGGCTGGAAGATCAGCGTCAACTGTTGCCGGCATCGGTGTTTGATCGGCTGTGGAATAACTCCTGGCAGATGAGTGATGGTGGATTTGTTTCGTTGGAAGAAGCAGAGGCTTGCAGGGATGAAACATTATTAGAGCAGCAGCAAGGACGGCCCGATTTTCGGTATATCGCAGCGATTGATTATGCGGAGAAGCACGATTACACAGTCGGCGTTGTGCTTCATCGAGAAGGTGATCGATATGTGGTTGATCGAATGGATGTGATTCGTCCTCAACCAGATTGTCCGGTCCCGGTTTCGTGGGTCGAGCAGTGGATTGAAAGAATGTCGGATAACTTCACGAACATCTTTTTTCTGTTGGACGAATATCAGTTGCTTTCCACAATCCAGAAATACCAATCTCGCGTTGAGATGGAGCGTTTTCAATTCATGGCCGGCAAGGGAAATCACGCCTTGCCGGTGAACTTGAGAAAGTTAATTTTGCATCGACAAATTGCCTGGCATGCGGGTTGCGGTCAGCTGGACGACACCGTGAGCCGGGATGATTTAGAGACTGAATTAGCTTCTGTTTTGTTGAAGCAAAAGTCTTCCGGGATGTGCAGAATCGATCATGTGCAAGATCGCATACATCATGATGATCGTGTTTTTGCATTGGGTGCAGCCGCTTT
>JAESQE010000222.1 GCA_016765335.1 Planctomycetaceae bacterium | reverse complement strand
TTTGCGAGTTTCCTCCGTCAGATAATTTTCCATCTCCGACTTATCAAAGAACCAGTGTTGCTCTTTTCCAATAAATACCTGGTACCGTGGAATTCTTCCGTCTTGAATCAGATCATTCTGCTTCAAGTACCTCAAAGTAATCCCACGATGTTCCAGCGTACTGAGAGGTTCTTCCAGGTCTCTGAGTAAGTCGACCAAATTGCGGAAATTATCTCCCTCGAAAACTGCACTATCCGATTTACAGAACAATGTCGATTGCGACAACGCAAGCTCGATCAACTCAGCCATCATCTGATCATGAGACTGCACATAACGAGATTTCTTATTTTTTTGTGTGACTTTGTACAGCGGCGGTTGAGCGACAAAAATACAACCTTCTTGAACAAGCAATCGCATATGACGAAACAGGAACGTCAACAGCAACGTTCGAATGTGCGAACCATCAACATCCGCATCGGTCATCAGAATGATTTTTCCGTAGCGACGTTTACTGATATCTTCCAGTTCTGCTCCGGGAGGTATTCCGATCGCTTTGAACATGTTGGTGACTTCTGCATTGGCAAGCACTTTCACCAATTGAGCTTTTTCGACATTCAGAATTTTACCTCGCAGAGGCAGAATCGCCTGAGTATTCGAATCGCGACCGGTATCCGCAGATCCACCCGCAGAGTCCCCTTCCACCAGGTATAATTCAGTGATATCCAACTCGCGGGATCGACAATCTCTCAGCTTTTCAGGCAAGCCTCCTGTTGTCAGTGCGCCCTTTCGCCGAACCATCTCACGTTGCTTACGGGCTGCTTCACGAGCTTCGGCTGCAAGTAATCCTTTTTGCAACATTTTCTTGGCGAGCTGAGGATTTTCCTCCAGAAATTTTGTCAGTTTTTCCTGAACCAACGACCCCAACGCCCCTTCAACTTCCGAGTTGGCCAGCTTAATTTTTGTTTGCGATTCAAACTGAGGATTCGGAATGCGGACCGTAATCACAGCTGCCAGGCCTTCACGGAAATCTTCTCCGGTGGGTGTTGCATCTTTGAACAGATTTTGTTTTTTACCGTATGTATTTAACGTGCGAGTTAACGCTCCTCGGAAACCACTTAAATGTGTTCCTNCCTCAGGATTATAAATTCCGTTGGCNTAGCAGCGAATATTTTCTGAATAGCCATCGTTATACTGCATTGCGATTTCTACAACGACATCGTCCTGTTTACCTTCAATCTTAATGACTTCAGGATGCAAAGCATTTTCTGTTCGATTCAGATGTTTCACAAATTCGACCAGGCCATCTTCGTAGTAAAACTCGTCCGAGAGGTCATGCCGTTCGTCAATTAACTTAATCCGTACTCCAGCATTAAGAAAGGCTGCATCCTGCAAGCGTTTTTTTAGCGTCTCGTAATTATAAACTATATCTGGAAAGATGTCTGAATCTGGCTTAAACGTGACTCGGGTTCCGGTTTGATCTGTTGTCCCCAGTTTGGTCAGATCGCTACTGACTTCCCCGCGAGTGAACTCCATTTTCCAGACATGCCCTTCTCGACTTATTTCCGCTTCGAGCCATTCGCTACACGCATTCACCGCAGTTATCCCGACACCATGCAATCCCCCGGTCCCGGTGGCGTATCCACTTTCACGGTCAAATTTTCCGCCCGCATGAATTTTCGTGAACACGATTTCTAAAGCCGACTTATTATCCTGATCTGCCATGCGTCCTACGGGAATACCGCGACCATCATCACTGACAGTTACCGATCCATCCGCATTGATTTTCACGACCATCGCACCGGCATGATCGTTGACATATTCATCGAGCACATTGTCAGTTAATTCGAACACAAGATGATGCAAGCCAACCAAATCGGTGCCACCAATATACATCGCCGGACGCAATCGAATTCCTTCGATCCCTTCCAACGCCCGAATATTCGATTCATCGTAACTTCCAGATGACTGATTCGTATCTTCCGTACTCATACTGTTTCCATTTTCTCATCAAATGAGAGATCAAAAATGATTGTATTGTGTTGTGTTGTTCAGACTGAGCCTGACTTATTTGCCCAACTTTGCATTAAGCCGAAACTTAAGATTTTTAATTTCCATCTCCGGACGTTTCTGATTCAAATCTCGCAAAATCTGCCGCTTGTGAAAATTCGACAATTCACTCATCAGCACCGAATCAGAAACATCAATCAGTAGGACACCGTTTCTCAGCGAAACAACTTTTGTTCGCTCTATAAATTGAACTTCTATTGAACTTTTCCAGAGGTCAGTCAACTCCAGCGACTGAAGCTGTCGGCCTATTTTTCTACGTGCCAATACTTCCCGTAACGGATTCCCAATACCAACCGGACCACCACCACGAATGCAAAGTTCCTTTCGCCGTCGGACCAAGACACGCTGAAGTAACTCTTCGTTTTTCTTACCGATCCCTGATGATTTCTTTTTTTTCATCTGGTCCCATCAACAGTAAAGTCCGCTGTGTGCGGACCGTACTATTACATCTACCGTTAAATGGTAGATGCCTTAACAATATGTTGGTATTTTATTTCCTGACGTCTTACCCAGCGTAGCCGGTATCAAATAACAGGAAATTGAATAAACCACGGAGACACAGAGAAAAACTCAGGCGAGTCTTATTTCATCGAAAAATGAGACAAGATATCTCTTGAGTTGTATTGTTTGTTTGATTTACTGCTACTTTTTTTTCTCGGTGTTCTCTGTGCCTCCGTGGTGAAAATAAAATCCATCCGTTTTCATTTGTTCCCAATCGAGATTTCAAATACACGCCAAGGTGACTAACATTTTACATTAGTCTTTCGGTGCGTATTACGCTTCACGAGCCAAAGGCATAATGACGTATTTGTATTCTTCGCCACAACGAAATACTGCTGGATCTTCTCCGCCTGTCAAACCCAACTCAATGGTTGTTTCCGGTTCCAGGACTCGAAGAAACTCTGCTACAAATCGCGGATCAAACATGATCCCGATTTCTTCACCTTCGTATCCCACTGGTAATTCTACTTTCGATTCCCCGACATCAGCTGCTTGGGAAATCAAAGTCACCAAACCATTTGTGAAAACAAAATCAACACCACGAGATTCGTCGCTGGTCACAATTTGTGATTGACGAACCAAATTATGAAACGGCCCTGCAATCAATTCGACTTTGTTCGGTGTTTCACTCGGAAGGACATCGCGGAAATTCGGGAAACGCCCTTCAACCAATCGAGTAAAGATCGTGCTGCATCCACTTTTAACAAGCACTTCATTCTCACCCGGAGCAATCAGTATTTCACTTTCATCCCCTTCGATGCTTCGTTCTAACAACGTCATCGCTTTACGAGGAAGCACCACCGAAATAGTTTCTGTTACATCTCCCCGAGCACCACATTGTACTTCCATGACCGCCAACCGCCGGGAATCTGTCGCTGCAAGAATTAATTTCGTCGGAGAGATTTCCATAAAAATCCCACCCAAAGCATACCGCGTACTTTCATCGTCAGCGGCAAACGATACGCGTTTAATCGCTTGGCGAAGTGCATGACCGGAAACAACATAACATTGCTCGGCATCGAAAGAACTCACGTCAGGAAATTCTCGTGGGTCTTCCACAGGTAATTTAAATTGACTGTGCCCAGCGGTAATCTCAATGAGAGATTCATTCACATCAAGCACAACTTCGTCCGATGTCACTTCTCGCAAAATCGCAATCAAGCGTTGCGTTGGTAACAACACTTCCCCAGTCGAACCGGTTTCTACTTCTGCGATTTCATACCGCATTCCGATTTCAGCATCGGTCCCCATCAATACCGCAGAGCTGGCATCAACCACCAACTTGGTATTCTTGAGAATATCTTTCGGAGTCCTCGAAGGCACAACTCCCGCCACCGTTTGTAACGCAGATAACAAAACAGTTCGCTTGAATTTTAATTCCATTACGTCAGCTTCTTTTCTTTGATCACTCGTCTATTCATTCGAGCTGAGACTACAACAGTTTCTACCGGCCCAGCATTTTTGTGGAACGTGAAATCTTAAGCGATATTGTATCGAAATACACACGAAAACGGAATCGTCACAGCAACTGGGTCAGGCCCAAATCAACCAGTCAAAATGAACCACAAGAATCGGTAGAGACATCCTCAAAACCAATTGTACGCATTCGTGTATTTGTTCTCGCGCTGGGTGTCTCCTAACCCTTGATTTGGCCTGGCCTTTTTAGAGACACATCTCCTTGGACTACAATTTCAATTCCTCCAGAGAACTTGCTTGCTGATTGCATCAGTGTCTGTTGATACTTCTTTAGCTTTCAACATTTTCATCTCTTGAGAATTAAACTTCTATAAGAAAAAAGAAAAAAGTAGTATTAGTATTAATAGAGAGGCGAAAAATTGTGGATTAGCAGAGAGTGTCGTTTGTAACTAATTTCAGTGAAAGGACTTGAAGAAAAAGGAGAGTTCTTTTTTAGTGTAGAAAACTTACTGAAACATTCGGGGGAACTGGTTTGTGAATTGTGTGTAAACAGGGAAGTTATCCACAGCCGATTTAGAGCACTTCAAAAAGGCCCATTTTGTGCGCAGAACAGTAACGATCCAATAACGAGTTTTGAACATATTATAACACTTACGCAGATTGTGTAGATTACTTAAGATATATTAATTATCTATACTGTGTTAGTTGACTATAACTCCGGACCGAAGTAATCCTCAGTGGTCAGAACATTTCCTCGTAGATATTCCTGGACGGTAACGACTTTTTTTCCTGCTTTTTGCATGAGTTCGATACGAATAGGTCCAGCAGCTGTTTGCACAACCAGAGAGTCTCCCCCGGCTTCAATAATCTGGCCCGGTTTCTTGTTTTCATGACCAGCAGATTCAGCAGGTTGAGTCACTTTTAAGATGATAATTCGTTCTGTTTCTCTCACTTTATGATGTAAGAATGAATACGGTTTAGGCCAGGGCTGCATTGCTCGTAGGTGACAATCGATTTGGCTGGGGGTCTGGTTCCAGTCAATTTCCCCTTGTTTTTTAGTGATTTTTGGTGATTTTGTGACCAGAGAAGCATCTTGAGGCAGGGGAGTATCTTTTCCGGATTCGATCAGACGAAGTGCTTCTAAAACAGCATCTGCTCCAACAATTGCGAGCCGATCATGCAGAGTTCCGCTGGTATCGTCGGGTAAAATGTCTGTTTCCTGTTTGACGATCATCGGTCCTGCATCAATTTTTGGTTCGATGCGAAAGACGGTGACCCCAGTTTTTTTGTCGCCTTTCCAGATGGCACATTGGATTGGAGAGGCTCCGCGGTGACGGGGTAGTAGCGAACCGTGAAGGTTGTAAGTCCCTTTTGTAGCTATGTTTATGACCTCAGCAGAAAGAATTTGCCCGTAGGCAGCGACCATCACAACATCAGGCCGTAGTGCTTGGAGTTTTTTGACAGATTCAGGATCATTAATCGAATCTGGCTGTAAAACAGCTATCCCTTGCTCAATTGCGTATTCCTTCAAAGGATGTGGATGCACAACTTTGCGAGGATTCACACGGTCTGGCTGTGTCACCAGAGCACAAATATTGTGACCCGAGGCAATTAAAGCTTTAAAACCAGGCAAAGCGAACCTGGCTCCAGAATTCCATCACCTCTCGAAACATGACAAATCCCAGAGAACGTCGACCGCAGGCAATCCTTGCCGTCACCGTTGTCCCGGGACGAAGTTCTGCTTGCGGCAATGT
>JAESQE010000221.1 GCA_016765335.1 Planctomycetaceae bacterium | reverse complement strand
GGGACATAAAGCTGGTCCTTATCTGCTAACAAATACCCTTGTGCAGAGACGCCACTTTTTGCATTCGCCCCGCCATGGGGCTGAGCCATTTCCAACCCGCCACTTTTCAGATTCGACCACTTCGGCTTGCCCGTTTCCGCATCGAGTGCATGAATAAACACGCCATCACTTTGCCATACTCCAGCTGCAAAGTAGACCGTATCATCAAACACAACAGCTCCGCCACGCGCGGGCCAACGAGAAATCAAGCGGTCATTCCCCATCACTTTTCGATCATTGGGGCCACCGCGATGTTTCCAAAGCAACTTCCCCGACTCAGCAGAAATGGCATACAACCAACCATCGTCACTGACTACAAACAGACGATCATTCCAACCCGCAGGAGCAAAACGAATTGGAGCTTCGGTGAAGAATGTCCATTTCACTTTGCCGGTTTTCATATCGACTGCATATACCTGATCATCCACCGAGCTACCCCAGTAAACGGTTTCGCCCATAATGATCGGCTCAAAAACCGTATCAAATTCCATTCGCTGCGACATAAACCAAGCAGGCTGTGGCGGATTCTGTGCCTTATGAACCCAGCGCAAACTGAACTGATTCGGAATCTGCTCTTCAGTGAAACCACTACGAGAAGCGTCGCCCCGATACATCGGCCAATCAGCCGCTTGCATCTTTCGGCAATCCGGAATCAAAAACAGAACAGCTATCAATACGAAGAAACTTTGTTTCATCTTAGTGTGCCTACCTTATACGCATCCGCGTATTTGTTCGCGCGTTGCATGATCCCCAGGCCCTTGTCAGTACAAGGCCACGAATGATCGCTTCACGCAAGTATTAATTGAGATTGGTATTAGATTTTTTCTTTCGACATCAGATCAAACTCTGTTTAATTGTAATCTGTTGACCAAAGAACGTCCATCAAACACAGCACAAATAACAATGCAAACGCAACCAGACAATCCAGTCCAATCATGCAACTGAATACTACAATCATGTAGGGTACGCTATTGCGTACCAAATTATGCCCAGCGATCCACCTGGATGGAAACGTTGTCTTCCAGAATACCAATCGGGAACAAGTGAGAAACGGGCAGATAAATTTCACCACGGAGACGCAGAGAACACCGAGTTAAAACAATCTGTCAGACAGTCAGTAAACCCAAAAGAGATACCGTCTTATTCTGCGATGAAGAATAATCGTCTAAGTTTTCTCCGCGGCCTCTGTGTCTCCGTGGTTTATTATACTTCTACCTGTTTGATTCCAGGTATGCCGGGTGAGACATCAGGAAATCATATTCCAAAATAGTTAAGCCATTTAACAGCATGCAGGCTACTACTGAAATTTCGATTAACCAAGCATTCAACGCTTCTCAATACGCAGCCAATTCACACAAGTATTTCCTGGGGAATTTCCAGAGCCAATATCCAATGTTAAACGATTATCAGTGACTGTGACATCAACTGAGGCTTCAGCAAATTGTCCGCTTGCAGTCGAAACATCATCCATTAAAACTGTTCCCTCAATCGAAACATTTTGATGGAGCTGTTCGTGCCCGGAATCTCCAATACAAATTGTGATTCGATACTGACCGTTTTCAATTTGACACTCCCACTGATCTTTCTCGCGAGTGAATAGAAACGTATCTCGCTGCACACCATCCAACGCATTTCGTCGGCGAGAATTAGAACGCAAATCTCTGCCCCAGCCGAACCCGCGAGTTGAATCAAACAGCTGACCGTAATCATTAATAAATCCGGGAACATCTGGGATGCCGGCTCCACAGAAATTGAATGTCCGTGCAGAGTCATCTTTAGTCACACGCGGAATTCCATCATCACCTGGCCCCAGCTTCCGGAGTTCAAACTGAATAACTTCCCCCGCTGTAAAAGGCAGCGGATCATCACGATCTTCAATCCCATCTCCATCTGCATCAGTTGGGGAAATTCTTTTGAGCTTACGGTTGGGGAATTCTTGAATTGTACTCCACCACTGCACACAGAATTCGCCACGACTTAACCCTTTTGTCTGTGGTGGTTGCACAGAATTTGGAATCAGCTTCGATAATTTAGAAAGTTTGACAATATGCTTGCACCATTCAGACCCTGCAATTTCACTTGGTCGAAAATCAACTTCATGGTCTTTATGAGAAAACACATTAATTGCAGCTAACCGATTAACTGAAACAAACGATGCATCAGCCGGCTTGATGTCTCGAAACGGCCAGATCAACATCGCAACAGAGTCCTGCACTTCGCCACATAAAGCATGACGAATTGCACTGAGATAATTCGAATCAAAAGGCATCTGACGGGGATTAATATTCTCTCGCAACGCAATTGTTGCAGCTGCCCCTGCTGCTTGTCCAATATGAACTCGTTGATCATGTAAACGAACTGCTGCACTGACAATGCTGCTGTACCCGACATTGCCTTGAGCACCAATCAATCCATCCATTTGCTCGGGGATTAAACTTCGAAGCGGAAAAACACTCCGATCACTTGAGAATTTGGTATGTCTATTCGGCTTATGAAAATCAATCCACGGACCGCTTGTTCCTTCGTCCAGCAAATAGGTTCGCCCGGTACGATGAAAATCATAATGAAACTGCCAGGCAAACAAGGCGTCTGGATACATCACATGAGCAAATCTTTCCTTGGCGTGTATTTTTGTCTTGCCATCACGGTTGCGACCATCTTGCTCACGCATCATATACATCGCTTTAAGCCGCAATGATTCACGCAGATAAGGCTTAGGCGGTAAATTATCAGGCGTACCAAATTCGGTACTCAGATGAAAATTACGGAAGCTGTTGGTTTTATCCTCCGCTCGATCATGCACAAAGTTCTGTAGATGATAAAGCACACCCAGCGAATGCTGCTTGGCATCATCAAAAATAATTTGCCGCTGGGCACGAGTCATCACAACAATATTTTTTTCAGATGCACCAGGTTCGCTTGCTTCCAATGCATCGACAACCCGCTGAGGCAAGCGTTCCAGGGGATAGTCCTGCCCGTTCATATAATTAAGCAAAATAGACGTCTTGTGATCTTTGCTTGTGAATCCATCAACAATTCGCCTGACTGAGTAGACGCTCAGTTGGCGAGCCGAAGCCTGTCCAGCATCTGGCCAATGGTTAATCGCCCCCAGCCCCGGATTGGCTTCATCCCATTTTAAGTTTCGAAATTCATCCCTGCTATAGCGTGTGGCGCGGGGGTAGTTACGGTCATCAAAGTTCTTCGGCTTGGCAATCGGTGTTTCGCCTTCAGATTCCACAACGATCATTGCCCAGGTAATCGGATTCATCTCGTTCGTCGGATTCTCCGAAAGGTCAGCCGAAGCACTCGCTTCACCGTATCGAGATTGAGGATCAGGACCATACTCGAACGCTGTCCCTGAAACCTGAATCACATCACCCCAATCTGTTGCGTCGATTGTCAATTTTGCCTGCACATGCAAGTCAGCTTGATCGCTTTCAATGGGAGAAAAATGTAAACCAGTCAGTTTGGGCGCAGAGCCAGTTCGATCAACATCTGCTCGAACTGGATATCGATCCGTAATGAATTCCACCTGACCAGAATCGAGATAAGGCTGAAGCATTTCACGAAAAACCGCCTGTGCCTCGGCTGGACGAAACGTGGACGGGCCATGAAAAGGTTTTCCAGGCATTGGTGATCCGTACTTTTTTGTGTTAAGCGTTTCAATGCGATCCATCAACTCCTTAAACAACCCCGAGCGGTGAAATGACCTTTTCATCGGATGCCAATCAACACCCCAGCCGACTTTGCCCAGCCCCTTGTCTTCATCAACGCAAGCCAAAGCCTGTTCGGTGTATTGCCCACCGAGCCACTGACCATCATGCACGATGGTAATCGATTCCACTCCCAGCCGAGCCGCTTGAATTGCAGCTGCCCAGCCAGATTCTGTCCCTCCGACAATCAGAAGATCTGTCTGAACCTCTCTGATGCTTATCGCCTGGACGGGGATGACAACAGGTTGACCTGAATTCTTATCAACAGGAAACTGTGCATCGACTTCTTGAAGATACTCGCTGAGCTGCTTCGTAAGTCGATCACGAATTTCCGGATGTTTCTCTGCTAAGTTATTTTGCTCGCCAATATCATCCACTATATTAAATAGTTCGAACTGATTCGATTCGTAATAGTAGATCAGCTTCCAGTCGCCGCGTCGAACACAACTTGATGGACCGATCCCAGGCCCTTTTGGCCCCCAGTGATTCGGAAAGTGCCAGTACAACGCACGGTCTACACGACTTTGATCATGCTCCCCTTGCAATAAAGGCACAAAACTTTGACCATCTATAACCCCACCAATTTGTTGAGGATTTTCAACGCCAGCTATTTCCAGAATTGTGGGGAAGAAGTCTTCGATAATCACAGGTTGCAGGCAGGTTGAATTGGCCTCGGTGACGCCAGGCCAATGCACAATCATAGGCACCCGAACTCCGCCTTCATGGGCGGAACCTTTCCCACTAGACAACGGCTTGTTATGCGTATTCGGTTTCCCGCCACGACCGTGCGCACTCAGTCCGCCATTGTCCGACATGAACAACACAATCGTATCATCGCTAAGTCCATGCCGCTCCACATTATCAAGAATATCACCCAGCGATTTATCCATCCCTTCAACCATTGCAGCGTACATCGCTTCGGTTTCGTTCAGCCCCGCATCAACATATTTCTGATAGAATCGGCTATCTTGAGCATAAGGCACATGCACTGCATAATGCGACATATACAAGAAAAACGGCTTCTCATCTTCAACAGCCTGATCCACTGCCAGGTTCGCTTCGATCGTCAGGGCTTCTGTCAGGAAAACATCTTGACCATGATATTTTTCAAGCCCGGGTACATTCCAAACGGAGTCTCCTTTTCGCCACTTCGCACTAAAATTTTGTGTGCCCAGAAAACTCCCGGGACCACCGGCTGCATGCCCACCAATGTTAACATCAAAACCAACATTGAGCGGATTTTCTCCCGGCGTGCCTATTGCTCCAAAGTGAGCTTTTCCCGCATGAATCGTTCGATAACCAGCATCACTTAAATAGGCAGGCAGAGCTTTCGCATGCACAGTTCGCTCGATCCCGGCATCCGGACTCAAACCATTGACATTCCATTGAGGAAATTCGAGTGTTTTATGCCGACGATCATTACTCGCGTTCTTTTTCAATGTCCAGTTGGTCACACGATGACGAGCTGCGTTCAACCCTGTCATCAAACTCACTCGTGTTGGAGAGCAAACGCTACACGCATACGCTNGAGTAAACTTCATCCCAGCCCGGGCAAGTCGCTGCATATGAGGCGTGTGATAACGTTTATTAAACGCAGTGACCTCCGAATAAAACGGGACCGACGTATCCTGCCAACCCATGTCATCCACAAGAAACAGCACAATGTTTGGCAGCTTAGATCCAGACGCATCACACGGGGTTGCACTACAAGGGGCTGCAATAACTCCCATCACCCCAACAGCAAACAGAATTGCAACAAGTGACAGAAAACGAGAAGGCAAATACGACATCAAATCCTCCAGTGAATGCGATTAATTTCGAAACTGCAAATCGTGTTATTTCAGGTGCCAGTCATGACCGTCAGACATCACGCTGGCGTTAACCTGAAGCAGCTTCTTTTTAAGTCTGGCTAGTAATTCCGGTTGCTCAGATGCAATGTTGTGTTCCTGCTTGCGATCTTTTTTCAGATCAAACAGTTGATAATTCTTGTAACCCCCCGATTTAATCTTGGGAATCCATGCTTCATCAAACATGTTGCTTCTCGATAAATCATAGTTTGGCTCTGCAACCAACGCATAATTGCCATCTCTGATGGCCACGATCGGTCGAGCTTTCTGAAGATGCCAATACAACGGTTGATGCCGATCAAACGCATTGTCGCTATCGATCAGCAAGGACGATAAATCGGAACCATCCAGGTGACGACCACTGGGAGGCTCAATTCCGAGCAATCCACAAACCGTAGGCAGCACATCCACCAACCCGCCTGGCTCGCCGACAACTATGTCTTGATGAATTTTCCCTGGCCACGAGAATATCCCGGGCACTCGAATCCCACCTTCCCAGTTCTCACCCTTTTTCCCACGCAGACCACCGGTTCGATCATCGCGGTAGCTGCCGTTGTCTGATGCATAAATAATCAACGTATTTTCGGGAGCATCAGTCTGTTTCAACTTAGCCAGCAACCTGGCTATTGCGCGGTCGCTGTTTTCAATCGTTGCTGAATAAATAGCTGCGTTGTCCTTCAGTTTTCCGTAGTTCTTCACAATCTCATCCGGAGCCGCAATTCGGGCGTGAGGTTCGTGAAACCAAACATTAAGAAAAAACGGAGCCTCGGGGTCTCGATGTTTAT
>JAESQE010000220.1 GCA_016765335.1 Planctomycetaceae bacterium | reverse complement strand
TTACCACAGAGACGCAGAGAACACCGAGTTAAAAAAAAGAAGCTGCAAGACGGTCAGTATACCTCAAAAGATATACTGTCTCATTCTGCAATGAATGAAGAATCATCCGAGTCTTTCTCTGTGGTCTCTGCGTCTCCGTGGTTTATTATACTTATTCCTGTTTGATTCCAGATACGCAATGCGTACCGTGTCAAACTCGCTTTGCTACAGCTTCAACCCAGACACAGACAATAATGTCTGCGCTGCCTTCGAATCGGTAGACTTTTTCCTGAGAACATCGCAGATGTGAAATATCTTTCATTTCCCGGTTTAGGTCAAGATACGGTTTAGGATTGAGTTGCTATGATGCACAATAATTGTGAATTAAAGAGTATTTTGAGAAAGTAGCCAGATGTGCGAGAGTGAACAGAAGCCAAAACGGCACAAAATGCGGTCTTATCCGGCTACGATCGGAGGGAATATGCAATCGGAGAAGGATCGGAAATGGGAAATTCTGCTCGTGGGAGATTTTAACGAACAGCACGCCGAACTACTGAAATCGATACTTGATGTCCCTCGGAATTCTTCCGGTGTAATCTACATCGATTCCAACGGAGGCAGCGTCTACACCGCGATTGCGATCAGTTCGTTGATTCGGCTGCGTAAATTACGAGCAACCGCGATTGTGCTTGGGGAATGTTCCTCAGCTGCCCTGCTTCCGTTTGCCGTTTGTGAGCATCGATTCGTCACGCCCCATTCGACGCATCTGTTTCATCCGATGAAATGGGAAAGCGAAGAAAACGTTCGCTTGGAAGAAGCAGCCGAGTGGACTCGGCATTTTCGGGAAGTCGAACAGGATTTCGAGAAGTTGCTGGCTCGCTTGCTCGTTTTTGATTTGGAAAAATTAGCAGCCTGGTCATCTCCCGGTCGTTTTGTCAGCGGTCAGGAACTGGTCGATGCAGGCCTGGCTCAAATGCTCGATCCGTTTTCAAATGATTCGTAGACGCGAATCATCCTCTTGTGTCATGATTTTCTTGAGCAGCTTGGCCTGAGCCTGCTGATTCATTGAGCTGATATTCGCATTCAAGGAATGGTGTTTTTGAAATTGCCAGCGACTTTCTGGAATCTTCGATACGCTTGAATTTCTTAGTGACCCACCGAAAGGCAAGCAGATACGAAATTCCCCTTCGAAATTTCAGAGTACACACCGACTTCAACATCATGAACAAAGTGTTGATCCCGATGGTTGCGTACCGGAAACCAATCGAGTGCTCAGAGAATCGCAGAGAATTCACCATCTTCCAATAATTACGGGCAGCCAGCCGATTGATCGAGGGGGAGCCTTTCGCTTTGCGATGATGGCCCATTGCTCCAGGAACAACAGCAATCGAATATCTTTTTTTTTGCATTCGGGAGATGAAGTCGTTGTCTTCTCCGTACATAAAAAAGACAGGATCGAAACCGCCGACTTCAAGAAGCGCAGGCATCGGAATCATCCATAAGGCAGCTTGTACAAACTCGACTTCGAACGGCTTGTCCGGTAACTGTTCCTGATACTGTTTCGGTAAGTACGCTTGGAAGCTGGGATGTAAATCTTCAGAGGAAAACAAACAGTGGATCGGACTCAAAATCCCAGCGTTCGGGTTCTTCAGAGAAGCTTCAATCAACCTGGCAATGCACTGCGGTTTGATCCATGCATCCTGATTGAGCAGAAAACAGTAATCACAGTCCCACGAAATCGCCTTTTCAAATCCAAGATTATTCGCTCGGCCAAAACCAATATTATTGGGGCTGTTAATAACTGTGATTTGTTCCTGATACGGCTTAAGCTTTTCGAGCGTATCGTCATCAGAGCAGTTATCCACAGCAATAATTCGCAATACAGAACCGTGCTGATTCAACACGCTTTCAATGCAACGTTCAATCCACGAAGAGGCATTGAAGGTAACAATAATCACCGCAGTCTTTGAACATTGACCTGGCATAAAGGAACTTCAGTTATCGCATCGCAAAAGTTGCAAGGTACTTGTGAAATGAAAGAAATTTATTTCGACAGCCACATTCTAAACAATAGATTGTTTGGAGCCAATACGGACTCGGCAATTGATAAAGAGAGCTATTTCGATTCTCACCCTAATGAAGGGGAGTTAGAGGGAGTAACATTCCATTTGCTGTGTGTGCTAACAAAAGTTGGGAGAATCTGTTGCCAGGGAATTAGATTAAAATATCAGTCCGAATTGCCAGTTTTGAAGTTGAACACTTTTGTAGTTTTGTTAGAGGATTCGGCAAATCCCCAGGGGTAAGCTACGCAACCCAGCCAAAATTGGCTGGGCCACCCGTTGGGCGGGGCACCATCTGGTCATTGCCCGGAAATCATATACGCACAGACACATCCCTGGCGGTTTCCCTACCGTTTCTTAACGATTCCAGCTGTAATAAGCCCCGAAACTGCTGTCGCTTGATCTCTGTATTCTGTGCTAGAATCCCGCGGTGCTCCTAAGCACTTCACCTCACCGGGGGCCTCCACGGTGTCTATATGTACGTTCGTCGCGTTTAATGGACTAAAAGCGACGTTAATAAACAAGGATGTTAACTCTTTCCCGTCTATGCTGACTACCTTCGAACGTTTTCTGTTCAGGCAGTTCCTGGCAATCAATGCAATTTATTTTTGCGTGATTCTGGGACTGTTTACCATTATTGACCTCTTCGACAATGTGGACGATTTTATCAACCACAGTGCGGGCGGTGGATCAATGGCTATCGCTGCGCGAATTGTTCAATACTACGGTCGGATGGGCATGTTTATTTTTGATGCGGCTTCGGTTCCGATGCTCGCGATCTCCATTTTAACGGCGCTGCTGTTGCTTAAAAAACATGGGCAGGTGAAACCATTTCTTTCTGCCGGAATTCCGACTTTTCGAATCATTGCTCCTGCATTGTTACTGGGAATTTCGGTGATGATGTGTGTCAAGATTGTGAACCGAGAAGTTTTTCTCAACAACGCAGTTCACCACTTGCACGCCAATCGAGGCAGCACTCAACAAACATTTCACCTGGTTGCCCCCCCGGTATGATCATGCTTCCCAAATTCTGATTGATGGCTGGGCTGTCTATCCGGTAAAACGCCGCATTGACAAAGCCGTCTTTTTGTTGCCTCCAGAAATTGCAGGCAACGACATGGTGAGTCTCGAAGCCGACGAGGCGTTGTTCTTTCCCAAGGTTGGCACCAGACCCAGCGGTTGGTNACTTAAAAACACAACTCCCGAAATCAGTTCGATTCCATTGACCGCCCAGGGAGAAAAATATGTTCGTCGCATCAAGCAGCAACCAAATAGTATTTTTGTTGTCAGTGATGTCAGTCCGGATTTAATCTACAAGGCCAAGGAATCGAGTGGCTTTCTAAGCACCGGACAGTTGGTCAGTCGGATTAAGAGCCCGGCATTTGATGCAAATTCCACACGTGATCTCGAATTCAATTTGCATAAGCGAGTTGTCGAACCGCTTCTTGTCGGCTTAATGCTCATCATTTCAATTCCATTAATTTTGGAACGCGAAAGCCGGGGCATGATGCTCAGTGCGGGAAAATGTGGCTTCTGGCTATTCACAATTTTGGGAAGTACCTATGCAGTAGGGTTTCTTTCTGCGATGCAAATTAGTGAACCAGTGCAAGCGGCCTGGCTTCCATTATTTTTAGCAACTCCATTAACCATTTGGATGATTGATAAAGTCGAAACTTGAACCCTGTCAAATAAAATCGTTTCCGTTCATTAACACCTCATTAAGTTCAACGCCATGTCAGCGGTCATTGCTCAATCAACAGAATCGAAGCCCGCTTCACATCAAACGATTTGGAGCAAGATACAGCGTTTGATAATGAAACATCCTGTATGGTGGTTTCTGGGTTGTCTGCTAGTCATTCGGTCAGCCTTCATTCTACTTTCTCCGGTCGATTTAATTGCAGATGAATCGTATTACTGGGACTGGTCCCGTCGGCTCGATTATGGATATTACAGCAAACCCCCAATGATCGCCTGGATCAATTGGCTTTCGTGTTCAATTTTTGGAGTCAATGAATTTGCAGTCCGCTTTCCAGCAGCTTTACTTGGCACACTCGGATTGGTCTGGGTCTATCAACTCGGTGTGAAATTGTTCTCGTTTCGAGTGGGAATGCTTGCCATCATACTGCTGGCTTTGACACCTGGGCAAACCGCGATGAGTTTCCTGATGACAATCGATGCACCGTTNCTGTTTTTCTGGGCCGCTGTCTTATATTCCTTTTGGATGATGACCAAAGACCAGAAACCCAATCTGTTCTGGTGTGCAATGACAGCTTTGTGGCTGGGTCTGGGGTTACTTTCTAAACAGACGATGCTCGGTTTTTTACCGCTCGGTGGTCTCTTTCTACTTGTGACACCTTCTCGCAGACACTTGTGTCTTTCGCCTCGGGTTTGGGGAACAGCGATTGCAGGGTTATTGTTTTTAATTCCGGTCATCTACTGGAATGCTCAGCACGATTGGATTATGTTTCAACACACTGCTGGCCATTTTCAAGAAACCTCCGTGAGCTTCAGCACGCGAATGGCAAGATTCAGTGAGTTNCTACTGGGGCAAGTCGGTGTTGTTTCTCCTGTATTGTGGTTCACAGTGATGGCGACTCTTGTTGCCGCGGTTCGAAAATTCTCAAAGCTCAACGATGCAGAACGATATTTACTTTGCTTTTCTGGTGTGCCTTTGGCTGGGATTATCATTCTTAGTGCCACCCGGCGTTTGGAACCAAACTGGCCTGCTGCTTGTTATCCTGCCGGCGTCATTTTTTCCACAGCCGTTTTGCTGGGACGATCCACCCTGGTTGATCTGTTCAAAAATCGAACTCAATTGCTCAGTCGAACCTGGAAAACAGGGTTGGCATTCAGTCTTGTTACTTATGCAGCCATTACCGTGGTGCCAGTCTCTCCATTGGCGGGCAGCCCGTTAGATATTACTTGCAGGTTACGCGGGTGGAGACAACTGGCGGCTCGATTCGAACAAATCCAGCAAGATAACCCCGTCTCAAACGGCATCAAAAAACCACTCATTATTTCGACTGCCGGAAGAGACCTCACGAGCGCCTTCGCGTTTTACCTTAAGGATCAACCTTTGATCCCACTTTGGACGCAGGATGACGCCGGGATTCATTGCCAATACGACNTGTGGGACTACCCAGATCTTACTCAACATTCCGAAATCATCGTTGTTACCGAAGTGAATCCTTTGCTGCCCGAATCGTTAAAGAAGTCTTACTCCCGATGGGATTCACTGGGGATCATTTCTGTTGAACTTGGCGGTGGTCGGTCGCGAAAATATGAAGTTTTCCGAGCCTCCGATCCTCCAAAATTAAACTCTCCTTCCCAGCTACCAATCGCCAGACAGCCTCAAATCAAGTCCACCCTTCTTAAATAATAGTCATTGTTCTATGCATCAAAACTTCTCCTCACAATTGCGGCATGCGGCTCGACTAACTTCAGCTCGATTCCCTTTGTACGTCCCGCTGGCATTATTGTGCTTGGCGAGTTTGGTGCTGGGTTTGACGAGTCTTGATTTGAAAATATCAAGCTATTTCTACAATTCTCAACTGAAACAGTGGCCTTTATCGGATAAAAACCCTTGGGAATTTATCGATCAATGGTGTGTGCTCCCCGGTTTTATTCTGGGAGTTTCTTCATTGCTGCTGTCTAACTACGGATTGCTTTGGCGTCGATCTAATCACTGGACACGAGGAGCATTCTTAATTGCTACCGTTTTTCTCATCGGACCAGGGCTACTCGTTAATGGCACCATGAAACCCGCCTTTAGCAGACCGCGACCGCGAGAAGTGATCCAAATGGGTGGCGAGCAAGCGTACCAGCCAGCATTTGGTTTTGGAGAGAAAATGAACTTCAATGCCTCTTTTCCTTCGGGGCATGCATCGATTGGCTTCTTTCTGATTGCCCCTGCATTCTTATTCCGCAGAAAACATCGTACTCGACGTTTGATATTGATTTCGGGCTTGCTTCTGGGCAGCGTTATGTCTCTGTCTCGAATCGTTCAAGGCGGGCACTATCTTAGTGATGTACTCTGGTCGCTGGCGATCATTTATTTCACCTCTTGGATAACTCTTACGTTAATGCTGACACATGAATTAAAACAATCAAAAAACGGTCACTTAAACAAGGAAGATGCA
>JAESQE010000219.1 GCA_016765335.1 Planctomycetaceae bacterium | reverse complement strand
TTACGAGCAGATGCTCGCCAAGCCGCCAATTTACAGCGGTGCCTTGATTAATCTGGGCTTGTTGTACGAAGACCGCGAACTGTACGGCCCTGCTGCGTTTTGCTTCCGTCGAGTCCTTGAAGCTCAGCCGAATAACGAACGAGCCGATCTGTATCTGAAAGATATCGAATCTTCTGCAGAAATGTTCTACGACGAAGATGCCGCTCGACGAGACAAACAGCTCGAACAAATTCTGCAAATTCCGATCACAGATTTCGAACTCTCTGCCCGTAGCCGAAACTGCCTCGAACGAGCAGGGATTGATCAACTCGAAGATCTCACTGTGATGAGTGAAGAGCAATTGCTGGCCGGAAAAAACTTTGGAGAAACTTCTCTGAAGGAAATCAAAGCCATCCTCGATATGCACGGCTTGAAACTGGGCCAAAACGTCCACAGAAAACAGCCCGAACCTCTCTACAAACCAGAAGAACTCACCCCAGAGGAGCGAGCACTTCACGAAGCCACTGTTTCAGAACTGGATCTTTCTGTACGAGCCAGAAAATGTCTTTCTCGCCTGGGGATTACAACAGTCGGCGAATTGGTTTCACGTTCGGGTGATGAGTTACTCTCGGTAAGAAACTTTGGGGTCACTTCCCTGAATGAAATTCGAGAAAAACTACAGATCAAAGAGATCAAGCTCCAAGGAGACTGATCTTATTGAGGAGCTCAAAAATATTCTCCCCCTTACGAAGGGGGAGCCAGAGGGGGTTTTTAATCTGTTTTTTATAATCAATCTGTCTTCAAGAAGCTCTGGGTTTCAGTTTTTAGAGAATCTCTCATTTGTAGCAAACCAGACTGATTGCGAGAACAACACACGGAATTGAAAACAGGCCGTGTGAGATGACGAATCATCAAGGTTGTGGAGATTCGTCGAAATCCATTTTGACTTTCATCTACTTTGTTACTGCACAATCTTGAAAGGATTTGTCATGGCACGCCCTGTCACATTATTCACCGGTCAGTGGGCTGATCTTCCGTTGGAAGAGCTTTGCAAAAAAGCGGTTGAGTTTGGATATGATGGTTTGGAATTGGCCTGCTGGGGCGACCATTTCGAAGTTGATAAAGCTTTGTCTGATGATTCCTACTGTGCAAAAAAAAGAGACCTGCTTGAGCGGCACGATCTGAAGCTCTTCTCGATATCGAATCATCTTGTCGGCCAGGCTGTTTGTGACAACGTGGATCAACGGCACAAATCAATTTTGCCTGAGTATGTCTGGGGAGATGGCGACCCCGCTGGTGTGAATCAGCGAGCAATCGAAGAAATGAAGAACACGGCTCGGGCTGCCCAAAGACTTGGCGTAGAAATCGTCAACGGTTTTACAGGATCAAGCATCTGGCATCTGCTTTATGATTTCCCACCCACGCCTGCAGAGATGATTGACGCTGGGTTCCAGCAATTTGCTGATCGTTGGAATCCGATTCTGGATGTCTTTCAGGAATGTGGTATCAAGTTCGCGTTGGAAGTGCATCCTACGGNAATCGCTTTTGATATTTATTCTGCTGAGCGGGCACTTCAGGCGATTGATAACCGAGAAGAATTCGGCTTCAACTTTGATCCCAGTCACTTGATTTGGCAAGGTGTCGATCCTGTAGAATTCATTCGATATTTCCCAGAGCGAATTTATCACGTTCATATGAAAGATGCTTCAGTCACGCTGAACGGCAGAACTGGAATCTTGGCAAGTCACTTACGATTTGGTGATCCACGTCGCGGCTGGGATTTCCGCAGCGTTGGACGTGGCGGCGTGCGATTCGAAGAAATCATTCGCTCGTTGAATGCAATCAAATACCAGGGACCACTTTCCATCGAATGGGAAGATGCTGGTATGGAGCGATTCCAAGGAGCTCGTGAAGCTTGCCAATTCGTCAAGAACGTCGATTGCTCTCCATCAGATATCGACTTCGACGCAGCTTTCAGCGACTAAACAAGTATCGATTTGATGACAAATAAACTGACCAGGAAATTTCCTCGGTCAGTTTTTTTACGCCTCAAACGAATAGGCGAGCCAGGGGTGTTAACCCTTGGGTGAACTGCACGGGATTATGCAGCTTGTTGTTTTAGGACACGCGACCGGATGAATGTTCGGGGAGTTGGTCGCCGCAGCGTCTGCAGTAGATGGCGTCGACTTCGTGCGATGTCAGGCGGCATCTTGGACAGGGTTTTTTAACTTGCTGCGAGGCTTCTCGACCCGCATTGATAATTTCAGCGGAGAACATGCCTGTAGGAACAATAATAATTCCGTAACCAAGTAGCATCACAATCGCTGCCAGCGTCTGTCCTAAAGCTGTCTGGGGGGCAATGTCGCCATAGCCTACAGTGGTGATTGTTACGATTGCCCAGTAAAGACTTCGAGGGATGCTGGTGAATCCATTTTCTTCGCCTTCAATCAAATACATCAGCGACCCCATGATGAGCACCAGTATCATCACGACTGCCATGAAGACAGCGATTTTACTGATGGTCGCTTTCAACGCGGCCCAAAGCACCTCGGTTTCCCGCATGCAATGTGCAATTTTCAGAATGCGAAAAATCCGAAGCAGCCTCAAGCCCCGGATAATAGCCAGTGAATGAGACCCTGTGTAGAACTGNGCCAGATAGCCTGGGATAATCGAGAGCAAATCCACGAGGCCGTAAAAACTGAAAGCATATTTTACATGGTGCTGAACACAAGCAAGTCGCAAAATGTATTCAACAGTAAACAAGGTTGTCAAAACCCACTCAGCAATTTCAAGTTCGTACGCCCATATGTCCCGTACTTCTTTGACACTTTCGAGCATCACCAAAGCAATGGAAATCAAAATCGCGATCAGCAGCGCGATNTCAAAGCCTTTGCCGGCTGGTGTATCGATGCCAAAGATAATCTCATTCAGTTTGAGCTGCCAGAGAGATAACTTTTCTCCGCCCAGGTAACGGCCATGATGAGCTTTGGGGTCTGGAGTTTGCTGATCTGTCATGCGATTATTCTTCCAGAAATTCTCTGGTATAAAGTTCCTGTGGTTGGACAGCGTTTGCTTCGAGTAGTTTAATCTGTTCGAGCTGTTCGACAAGTTGCTGCCAGCGATTGCCTGTCATTTCTCCCTGGAATTTTCCTTGTTCGTTCAAACAAAGCTTCTTCAGTGCATCGAGTCCCTGGTCAAGTACTTCCACAGGCATCTCGGGGTTAATGGACTGAATATGTGCATGAACTTTTGCAGAATCTTTGAGCAGATAATCACTCCAGCCTTTGATCGATGCCCGCACAAACTTCTGCACCAGTTCGGGTTGTTCTTTGATGAGATCTTCGTGTGTGATCAAGACACTGGAATAGGGATCAAATCCCAATTCCGAAACCATTAACACTCGTGGCTTTGCACCTTCTCTTTTTGCGACAACCGGTTCGCTGAATACGTAGCCTTGCTGGGCAAACTTTTTGTCGCGTAAAAAGTGTGCAATCGATCCGGTGTAGCGAACAATCTGAACATTCTTCAGCTCCAGTCGATCACGCATAAAATGCGAAAAGGCAGGAGCATCACTCATCGCCAACGTGAGGTTTTCTAACTCTTTAAGTGATTGAATTCCACTTTCTTCATGCACCATAATGCAGCGAGGCGAGTGCTGAAGCGGAGCCATCAATGCCACGACTTTCGCATCCTGTGCACGTCCCAACGCAATTCGGTCTGCATTCGAAATTGCAAAGGTGACCCGTTTCGAACCAACACGTTGAATCACCGGACTCCCCGGCCCGCCCGGTAAAATTTTGACGGCCAGTCCTTCTTTTTCATAGTCCCCATTGAGTAACGCCGCATAAAAACCGCCGTGCTCAGCTTCTGGAAGCCAGTTCAACGCCAGCGTAATCTGGAGATTTTCTTCAGTAGATCCTGCGTCCTGGTTTTGAGGCCCGGTGGGTGTTTCTGAGCAAGAAGCCAGAAACAAGGCGCTGATTGCAAACAAGCTGAAAACGAANTAACGAATCATTAATTGACTCCTAAATTAAGAAGGTGCGTTGTAACACGGCCTGCATTTTATTGTTCTCGTTCGACTTGTCCACGGAAGATCGCTCTACGGAGTGGGTTTTGTCTGCTGGTAAATTCCTGATCTTCAGCTGCCGGCTCCATCAACGCCATCGCCATCATTTGAAACTTGGCATCAATATCATCTGCATAATGCACAAGCAACGCTTCTGGTGTATGAGGCGCAATTGGCGAACCCCATTCCGGCAAGTTCTGATGCGAGACGATCATATGTTCGAGCCGAAGCAACGTTTCGGGGTCGAGTCCTTCAATCTGTATCGCGTGTTCCCGTACGATATCCCGCCCCATGAGAATATGCCCAATCAATTGGCCCGAAGCGGTGTAATCTGCACCGTGCGGTTGAGTAGAAAGCTCTCGCAATTTTCCGATGTCGTGTAGAACTGCACCTGCAATCATCAGGTCTTCAGAAAGTGGCGGCGAAATTGTTGGATAATAGGCCCGATATTTTTCGGAGAGATACAACGCTGTTTTTGTAACCGAAAGCACATGTTCCAGAAAACCGCTCCGGTAAGCGTGATGATTCCGTGAGGCAGCTGGGAATTCTCGGATTTGATCTGCGTTTTCAGTCAGAATATTCATGACCAGTTGTTGCAACGGTTTCTGTTCAATTTTATCTGTCACAATTTGACAAAGTTCTTTGAACATTTCGTCAGCATCAAATCGGGATCGCGGGAGAAAGTCTGCGGGATCAAAACCTTCAGCAGAGTCTTCCGGGAGGATCGCTCGAATGCGTTCGATCTCAATTTGTGGGCCGTACTGATTCTCAGAATATCTGCAACGCAGCTTGAAGTACTCACCCGTTTGCCAGGAGTTGTGGCATTGTTCGTACCAGGTGGAGTCACTCCAGATCATTGAGGTGACGGTGCGTTTCACATCCCGAAACTGGCAGCGATAATACGGTTTACCATCACGCGTTTCGGCTTGCTCTTTTTTGCTCAATAACGCAAAGCAATCCCCAGGTTCCCCAGATTCGAAATCGGAAAGCTTTCGAACAATTCCCTCGGAATCGTTTGATTCTTCCGGCTCCTGAAACAAAGAACGCTTCGCCATTGTATACTCCAACTTTTGTTAAATGTCAGTCACTAGGCTTGCTTCCAAGCCCGCTTGAATGTAAACGAAAAAATGACCGGACGATTTTTACCACGGAGACACAGAGGCAAAAAGAAAGAGTGGTCAGATCTATCAGTAGGCTTGAGGGGCTCTCTGAAAATTGAATTCCAGAGCTTCTTGAGGACAGGTTATCTAATATACAATTCACCCCCCCCCTCTCTCACTCCCCCTTCGTAAGGCGGAGAATCAGTTTTCAGAGGTTCTCTTCAAGGTTTTTTCTCTGTGACCTCTGCATCTCTGTGGTTTATATAATTATCCTTGTTTTTAGTTACGTCAACGCTGGGTAAATTGCCAGGAAGTCGTCGTTTATTTAATGGTAGATGCATTACGACTTCTACTTACTTTTCCTGGGAAATAATCCAGGCGTCAATTTGTTCTTCAAGGACATCTAACGTGACGGCTCCGTGGCCTAAGACGGCTTCGTGGAATTCGCGGATATCAAATTTCTTGCCTAGTTTCTTTTCTGCACGGGATCGTAATTCCTGGATTTTGAGTTCACCAATTTTGTAGGCCAGTGCCTGACCGGGCCATGCGATGTAGCGGTCGACTTCGTTGACGATATCGAGTCTGGATTTCGCAGTGTTCTCCAGAAACAGATTAATCGCTTGATCACGAGACCAGCCGAATGAGTGCATGCCGGTATCGACAACCAGTCGAATGGCTCGCCACATTTCATAAGTCAGCTGACCAAATCGAGAATAAGGATCTTTGTAAAGCCCCAGGTCTGACCCCAAAGATTCGCTGTATAATCCCCAACCTTCGATATACGCGGTGTAACCACCGAAGCGACGAAACGCAGGCAGGTCTTCAAGTTCCATCGCCAACGCAATTTGTAGATGATGCCCGGGAACTGCTTCGTGCAAAGACAGCACTTCGATTGTGTACTTCGGTCGATGCTCCGGCTTGTAAAGATTGAAAAAATAACTTCCTGCACGCGAGCCATCTGATGCAGGGCGGCGGTAGTAGGCTGCGGTTGTATCGGGGGCGATGGCTGCTGGAATCGCTTCGACTCCGTAAGGCATGCGAGGCAGCGTTTTGAACAACTTCACTAGTTGCGGGTCAACCTGTTTGCAGACAGCCTGCACGGCTTGAAATAAATCGTTTTCGTTCTTGTAGTAGAATTGTGGATCGGTGCGTAAATATTCGAGGAACTCCCGAAAAGTTCCTTCGAACTTCACTTCCTGCATGATCTTTTCCATCTCGTTACGAATTCGCTTCACTTCCGAGAGACCAATTTCATGAATTTGCTCAGGCGTTAAGTCAGTCGTAGTAAATAGACGGGCGCGATAAGCATAAAAATTCTGACCATCTGGAATTTGAGAGAACCCGACTTTCTCGAAGCATGCGGGCAGATAAACTTCGTTGAAGAACTTGTCGAACTTTTTATAGCTCGGCACAACAACATCTCGAATCGCAGCCTGGGCTGCTCCTTGCAATCGCAGGTTAGTTTTATCATCCAGATTGGAGGCCATCGATTGGAACGGTTTGTAGAATGGGCTTTTCGTTGGGTCTTCAACAATTTGTCTGCGAATCTGGGCAGGCACACGTTTCATGACGACATATGCATGCACAATGTTGTGATCAACTCCTTGTTGCATCAACGCGATTGTCTGATCCATATAGGTATCAAAACTGCGTAATCGATTGATCCAATCTTCATAATCTTTTTCAGTTTGGAAAGAGAGTGCATCAGCCAGTTCGTTGCTGGTTTGGATGCCGCCTCGCTGATTCAAAGGCACGAACCGATAACGATATTGCCAACCCTCAACCTCCATCGCAATTTCCCGCTGAAACAACCGATAATTAATCTGGTCCGCTTCAGAAAGAGATTGGCGATCAATCCCATCGAGTCGTGAGAGCAGTTGTTGACGAAACTTGTGTCTTTTCTCGAATGCTCCAGAGCTTAAATCAGGCCACCGGTCGTTGTAGCGTTTGTCTCCCAGGTTGCTGGCATAAGTCGGCTGCTCACGCATTTGCCATTCCCAATGCTCATCAAGAATCTGATGAAACTTCTCAGTCACAGCAGAATCTTTCGCTTGAACAGGAACGGAAATCTGGGAGGCCAGAATTACAAGAATGAGGGTTAGCATCAGTCGCATGAAATCAGCCTTTGAAAGAACGATAAGCACAGAAATGTTCGTACATTTTAGTATACAGAAAACAAAAAATCATCGCTGAGGCTCATCGAAGATGAGATGAAGTCAATAAAGTATTGGAAGTCTCTGAGAGTTCAAAAGACATTGCGAGAGAACAGTAGGCATTTTTGTCCGTCTGAAATGAAGGCCTGCTCAAACAACACAGACAGGAATGTCTGTGCTCCCTTGTGTCGCAAAGGGGGAAAACTGCAAATCATGACCGCGCAGCAGAAAACCCGCCCAAAATTGAGCGGGTTTTCTGATTTGGTTTCTCAGTCAGCAGATATCAGGATAAGCGAAGATGCTTGCGTTTGGCCTTGCGAGCCTTTGAGCTTGCGGGGCGCTTCCCGTGGTTTGCTTTTTTGAGTTTTCGTTGTGTCTTAGCCATTTTATTGACTCCGAGATTCTAAGGAGTGCCATCTTAATTGTAATTTTTTAATCCGCGTTCGCGATCTCGCCCTTCTTAGCTTATCGGAATCGAAGTCGAGCATTCTAACAGAAAAGCATCGCAGATCAACTGAAGGGGGATATTATTCTTAACTATTATAATCGTCAGGAGTTACGTCGCTTTATTGTAGAGATCTGTTAATTAATCTCAGCCTTTTTTCTATTTCCTCTTGAGTCTCAGGCAGTCTGTATCGCTTGGCGTCCGCAAGGGACTGAATGTATAGAGGAAGTAGACTGTTCATTGCGTGCCAGGCGGGGCTGTTTTTTGAGACTCGTTCCATTGTGAGAGTGCGCTCTAAGTCAGACGTGATTTCCCTGTGCATCAGGTCCAGATAAATGGAATCCAAAGCGTCCAGGCGAACCTGCACTTGCTCTTGAGCCAATTCTAAGTGCTCAGCACTTGGTCGATTCTGGAAAAACACACTTCGAGGAGCAAACAGGATCGCTGCTTGAATCAAGCAAACACTGCCCAGCAAGAAAGTAACCCAGTGCTTGCGCAGAACCTTAAGCCATTGTCGCCCAGAAGCTGACTTGGAAGATTTAATTCGAGAGCCACGTGAATAAGCACGAAGGTCATCGGCGAAGTCTGCTGCGGATTGAAATCGCTGGGCAGGATTCTTGGCCGTTGCTTTGAGCAGGATGTTTTCTAACGCGACAGGAATTTGCGGATTGATCTCACGGGGAGCGATCACATTCCCTTCCATGATATTGCGGATCAATTCAGATCGGCCCGATTGTGCAAAGACCGAACGACCAATGCACAATTCAATGAGCGTCAGCCCGAGTGCATAAATATCACTGCGTGCATCGACCTGTCCGTGAAATCTTTCGGGAGAAATATATCGCAGTGTGCCCACGACATCGTCGGCTCCGGTCAGCGAAATTTCATTTTCCGATTTTGCCAAACCGAAATCCGTAATCCAGATCACGCCGTCTCCGTCAAGTAGCAAGTTGCCTGGTTTAATATCGCGATGCAAGATACCTGCTTGATGTGCATGATCCAGTGCCCGGGCAGCTTGCAGGCCAATTCTTGCAATTTGTCTCCAGGAATCCTGACGAAGAATCCACTTGTGTTTCTCCTGTTGATCCGCATGGGAAGAAGTCGAAAAGTTAAACTCGCAGGCCAGGCTGTCTTCGTCTTCTACCTCTGGATTCGCATCGGTAAGCGGTGTGCCTTGTTCTTGGAAATGTTGAATCACCTCGGTCGATGTTAATGGCTGGTGATTTTCACTCATCCGTAAAATGACCCAGTCCAGACCTACTCCTTCAATTAATCGCATCGCAAAAAAGTAGCGGTTATCTGATACTCCGAAATCATAAATGGGAACGATATTACGAAACGAAAGCTTGGCAACGGTCCGGGCTTCTTGCTGAAATCGACCACGACGAACTTCTTGCTGAGTGAATTCCTGAGGAAGCACCTTGACGGCAACACGTCGATTAATCGATTCCTGCATCGCTTCATAAACGATGCCCATTCCGCCTGCGCCAATTTCTCGTAGCAACCGATATTCGCCCAGAAGCAAGCCCCCGGTGATCTCTTCTCCTGCTGTGATGTTTTCATGAGACTGCAAAGGATTACTGGTGATGTCTGAAGTGCGAGCCTTTTCTAATGCTTCGAGTGTTGGAAACAAATCGCGGATTTCTTCTGCTTGATCGGGATGTTCAGACGCAAAGTCCTCGACTTGAATCGAGTCGCCACGACGTTTGCGAGCAAGAAATTCGGTGAAAAGAATTTCTAGCGGATCACGTTGTTCATCGGAATTTGTCATTGCATCAACAGTTTAAAGGAAGCGACCACTGGCCACATTGTTCCACTATCACAAAGGCAGGCAAGCCGGGCCAGTAATGGCCCTGGTAACTCTGCGCCAAGTACAAAGTAACCGAGCAAAGGTGGAAAACGCAACACGGTATTAAATACAGGCTGCTAAATTAAATACAGACGACTAGTCTAACAAATGTAAAATGTCAGCTGTTTCACTTGTCTCTCAATATCACAATCGGGAACAAGTGAAAGATGGTAGATAATTTTTACCACAGAGACGCAGAGAACACCGAGTTAAAAAAACTTTTAGACAGCTAGTATAACTCAAGAGATATACCGTCTCATTCTGCGATGAAGAAGAATCGCCTAAGTTTTTCTCTGTGTCCTCTGTGCCTCCGTGGTTTATTCTACTTCTTCCTATTTGATTCCAGCTATGCTGGGTGAGGTAAACTATTACAGTAAAAAACAGGATACGGTTTTTGCATAACCTTTCAAAGTAAGGGGCAGCAAACATTTGCTTGTCTTCTATGAACTTGTGCATAAACAGCCAGTGTTTTGCGTTTGTGTGATGTTTTTTTGTTTTTCGTTCACTAAAATGAATCCAGACACAAAAAACATGGGCCGACTGTGGCGCATTAATTCAAATTATATAAACACAAGTAGGAGAATGTTCGATGGTCATGACCGCTTCAACAATGTTGCCTTTGGGTAGTACCATTCCCGATTTTTCTTTACTCAATGTTGATGGCAAGCAGGTTTCGCTGTCCGACTTGCCTGCGGATAAGCCGCTTCTGGTGATGTTTATCTGCAATCATTGTCCGTTTGTAATCCATCTCCAGCAGGCATTGGCAGATTTTGGGAAAGAGTATCAGGAAAAAGGGTTGACCGTTGTCGCGATTAGCTCCAATGACGTTTCAACTCATCCGGATGACAGCCCCGAGAAAATGACTGAGATGGCTCAAGCTTCCGGTTGGTCGTTCCTGTATTTGTATGACGAAACTCAGCAAGTTGCTCAGGCATTCAAAGCGGCCTGCACACCCGACTTTTTTCTGTTTGACCAAAAACATCAGTTGGCCTATCGAGGGCAGTTTGACGACAGTCGGCCAGGTAACGGAATGGCTGTGACAGGGCAGGATCTTAGAGAGGCAAGTGATGCAGTGCTCGCAGGGCAAGCTGTAGGTGACGCACAAAAACCGAGCATCGGCTGCAACATCAAGTGGATACAAGGCCAGGCACCTGATTACTTCACAGGAGTTTCTGCGGAGTAATGCAGAGGGGGGGGGCTTTGGCTAACTAAGAGTTGTAACCGATACGTATCAGCTGGTTGATTCAAGTTGTTTTTTATGAGGCTGAATGATGGAGCAAATAAAGTCGTTGTACCGTGGCCGGTTTCTTGAAATGGTGCAGACGAATCAGTGGGAGTATGTGCGTCGCTCGAATGCCCGTGGTGTTGTCTGTATTATTGCAGTCACGCGAGATAATGAATTGATCTTTGTTGAGCAATTTCGC